>DATLPO010000116.1:0-23584 GCA_035535675.1 Candidatus Limnocylindria bacterium | reverse complement strand
GGCCTCAAGGGTGAGGTGATTCCTTTCGGGGCTCGCATCTTATCGGTAGCCGATTCATTCGACACGATCACTGGACCGCGCCTTTATCGGCAATCACTGATGACACCGATCGAGGGGGTCGAAGACATCAGTCGACGGGCCGGCCACTGGTACGACCCGAACGTCGTTGACGCCTTGCGCGAACTTCATGGCCTACCAGGCTTGGATCTGGCGGAGCGTCCGGAGGTGCCGAGGCGAATTACCAATCTTCGGGTTTTGCAATCCAGTCCAGCCTTCGCCAGGCTCTTCGCCGCCATTGGAATTTCATCGCTGGGTGATCCGATGACGCAGGTCGCGACGCTGGTCGCCATTTATGCCGCGACGGGGAAGGCCGGCGCAGTTGCACTTGGCTTTATCGCCCAGGCGCTCGGCACGATTGTCATGAGCGGCGCCTTGGGTGGAATTGCCGATCGGTTTCCACGACGCAGGCTTATTGTCTCGCTAGAGCTGGTGCGCGCCGCGATCCTTGTGGTGCTCGCTTTGGTCGGACGGTCCGTATGGTTGATCGTCCCCATTCTCTTCGTGTTGGCGATGATCAATGCCATTGTGCAGCCGGCGAGACAGGCAGCAGTTCCCGGGTTAGTGCCGGTCGGTCAGGTTGGTAGGGCGAATGCCATGGTTGCGGCGGCTGGAACTCTCGCTGGCGCTGTGGGGTTTGGACTGGCTGGCCTAATCCTGGCCCTGACAATCCAGTCGAGCGGAACAACGGTCCTCTTCCTGGTCGATGCGGCAACATTCGCGATTGCCGCGGTGATCATGCTCGGCATACCAAGCCTTGGCGGAGGAGTCACGACTATGCGCTTGACAGGCGCCTTACGTCGTGCCTGGTCTATGGACGCTGCTAGGCCTCACTTAGCGATTGGCGTCTTGGCTGGGTTCCTCTTAGCAATGAGCTTTCCAGCGCTATTCGCGCTCGCCTACAAGCTTTCCACTAATGGTGCGCAAACCTATTCGTGGCTTGAGGTCGTCCTTTCGGCAGGAGTCTTCGTAGGGACGATTGCCCTAGGGCGCGCCATGTCGATTGGCACAATGCGAACTGCTGGGGCGGGGTTGCTGCTGACTGGCATCTTCTCGCTCGCAATGACTTTTAACCCCTCGCTGCTTTCGGTTGCTGCACTCCTCTTTGTTGCTTCGATTGGGAATCCGATCTACACAGTCGCCAATCAGACAGCGCTCGTCGAGGCGGCTGACGCTTCAAATCGCGGCAGCGTTATGGCGACTCGCTTCACTTTCGTCCAGACCGCGAGTATCGCCGGCATAGCCGTTGGCGGATTCATTACTCAGATCGATCCCACAAACGGTCCACTCATCACGTATGGCGTGTTGGGAGTTGGATTAATCCTGCTTGGGCTATTCGCACTCGCAGCAGGCCGTGGCCTGTCCAACCCCTTGCATGGTTCTGCTTATGAGGAAGCCACCATGCGGGCCGCTGCCGCTCACCCCCGAGTGAAATGAAGTTCCCGGGGGCTCCAGGGGGTGGCGTCGCCGGCCTTAAGGGTCGCCGTAAACCGGGTCTGACGGGGTAGATCATCGTCATACTGCCCTGATTACAGTGCGTTCGAGTTCCCATTCCAAAGAGGTCGCCCGTCCGATCGAGCCGGAAGAGCCTACTGCCGTGGTGGTGGCCACGTTGCCGATAGACCCCAAGCGCCGCCGCCGCTACCTCCAGATCGGCTTTGGCCTCGCAGCCCTCGTGGTCTCGATCGTTGTGCTCTACCTGCTGCGAGACTTCCTTGGTGCCCTGGTGCTCGGGGCGGCGATCGCCTTCCTGATCCAGCCTGGGATCGCCCGCCTCGTCGCCCTCGGCGTGCCGCGGGTCGTGGCCATTGCGATGATCTTCGTCGTCATCATCGCGGCGCTGGCCGGCCTGGTGCTGCTGGTCGTGCCTCTCGTAGTAAACGAAGTCGGCAGCCTGCAATCGCAGGCCCCCGGCCTGGCCGCGTTGGCTCAAGAGCGGGTCAGTAGCCTCCAGGGTGCCGATATTTTCGGCATCAAGATCGACCTCCAGGGCGCGACCGAGTCGATCACCTCGCACTTGAAGG
This sequence comes from Candidatus Limnocylindria bacterium, assembly GCA_035535675.1. Classification (GTDB taxonomy): domain Bacteria; phylum Chloroflexota; class Dormibacteria; order Dormibacterales; family Dormibacteraceae; genus Palsa-872. Next base: position 21,503 of record DATLPO010000116.1, on the reverse strand, counting down.
AGTACCTCTTGGGCCAGTTCGGCAACGCAGTCGGCATAGGCCTGACGGCGCTCACCACGCTGCTGCAGCTTCTCCTCACGTTCATCGTCGCCTTCCTTCTGGCCCTCGACGCCGCGGCGATCAAAAGAGTGCTGCGCCGCCTGGTCCCGAACGACTACCGCACCGACTTCGACCAGATCTGGCGCCGCATCCGGAAGATGCTCTACGCCTACATGCGCGGCCAGCTGATCATTGCTGGCTTGATCGGAATCCTGAGCGGCATAGCCTGCGGGGTCCTGGGTCTGCCCGACGCGATAGCCCTGGGCCTGGTTGCCGGCATCACGGCGCTGATCCCTTACCTTGGACCCTTTATCGGTGCGATCCCGGCGATCCTGGTCGGCCTGGCGGCTGGCCCGCTGACCGCGCTGCTGGTCGCAGGCGTTTACTTTCTGATCTCCAACGTGATCCTCAACTTCGTCTATCCAAAAGTGGTGGGTGACGCCGTGCGGCTGCCCCCAATCCTTGTCATCGTCGCCTTCATCGCCGGTTTCAGCTGGGCGGGCATCCTGGGCATGTTCGTCGCGGTGCCCCTCGCCGCCACCTTACGAATCCTCTTCGACCACATCTATCCGCGCCTCTACGAGAAGCCGGCTTGAAAATCGCCATCCTGTCAGACATCCACGCCAACTGGCAGGCGTTGGAAGCGGTCATGCGCGACTGCCCGAAGGTCGACGAAACGCTGTGCCTCGGGGACGTGGTCGGATACGGAGGCGACCCGAAGCGATGCATCGACGAGGTCACCAGCCAGGGGTGGCTCACGCTCGTCGGCAACCACGACCGCGCCTGCACTGACCCAGAGATACTCGAATGGTTCAATGACGATGCAGCGACAGTGGTGCGGTGGACTGTCGACGTGGTCGGCGAAGAGAGGCTGGAGTGGTTGCGCAAGTTGCCGGACAGCAGCGTCAAGAACGAGGTCTTGCTAGTTCACGCGAGCCCGCGCGACCATATATACGAATACGTCCTCGACACCGCGGTCGCGGCCGCCAACCTCGAGCTCATCAACGGGGGCATTTGCTTCCACGGTCACACCCATGTGCCCGGGATCTTCGGCTTTGTGAGCGGTCAGGTGACCCATGAGTACCGAGTCGACACCTTTCAATTGAGCGGCCCTGCACTGGTCAATCCGGGCAGCGTGGGACAACCGCGAGATGGGAGTCCGATGGCCAGCTACGGCGTCTGGGACGTGGACAACGAGACCTTCGAGTTCAGGCGAATCCGCTACGACATCAAGGGCGCCCAGAGGGCGATCACAAAGGCCCAACTGCCGGAACGCTTCGCACTGCGACTCGAAACAGGACGATGAGGAGCCGGCCGGCTCCGCGCTGGAAGAGCCTCGGCTACGCTGCTGCCGCCGGTGCCGGCTTGGGCTCATTCCTGGCCTGGGCCGGGTACTGGTTCACCTTCATACGGGGCAATCTCCAGGGCCCTGATTTCTTCTCGTTCTACTCAGCAGCGAAGCTCTACGTTTTGCAGGGTGGGTCGGCCGTCTACGACCTGGCCCTCCAGCGCCAGATGCAGCTCCAGGTGACTGGCGAGCCGGCCGGTCGTTTCATAGTGCTTCCGTACTTCCACCCGCCCTACTACACGCTGCTTATTGCACCGCTCGCTTACTTGAACTATCGACAGGCATACATCGCGATGGCCGCCTTCAACGCACTGTTGGCAGCAGCCCTCGTAGTCATCCTCGTCCGCAGCAGCCTTCGCGTCCATGGTCGCGCGGCGATTGTCGCGACCGCCTTGATCGTGGGTTTCTTTCCACTCTTCGTCACCCTTCTGCAGGGCCAATCCGACCTGGTCGTCCTGGTTCCGCTGGCCGCCGCCTATGTGGCTTGGTCCCGCGGCCGGCTCGGCTGGGCCGGCATCTTCAGCGCACTCGCGCTCGCCAAGCCGCAGCTTCTGCTGCTCATCCCCGTTCTGTTTGTCGCGCGTCGCGCGTGGCGGGCATTGGCTGGTTTCGCTGGTGTCATCGCGGCCATGGGACTTGTTTCCCTGGCAGGCTTCGGCTTCTCGCCGGTGCTCGGCTATCTCAATTCGGTCGGTGTCTGGGCGATCGGCGGCTCCTTGCCAAGCAACGGCCAGCTGGTGGTCTATACGGACACCGCGGTCTACTCGCTGAGAAACATCCTCCAGGCGCTGCCAGGAGGTGGCACGGCGGCGCTGGTGATCCTCCTTGTACTGCTGGCGCTCGTCGCGCTTTCATTGAGTTGGAGACCAGATAAGCCGCGTCTCGATTTCGCGCTCGCCATCGCCGCTTCGCTCGTGCTGAGCCCACACCAGAACGTGCACGACCTCGCCCTCCTGGTCATACCAGGGTTCGCCCTTGCCGACCTGGCACTGGATGGCGGCCTGCGATGGCCGCGAGCTGCGGCAGTCGTTCTCATCCTCTCTTACGCCGCGATGAACCTGACACTGGCCTTCAGCCTTTGGTCAGCAGCCGCCGGGGCCCTCGCGCTGGCCGCCTACCTCACCGTGGAACGTCTTGCGGTCAAGCCAGACCCGATCCCGGTTGGCGAGTTCACCTGGCGTGGCCCCCGGCCTCATCGAGTGATCGTCCTGCCGGCTTATCGAGCGGCCAAGACCTTGATGGAGGTGGTCGGCAACATACCGGCCGGCCACGCCGACAGGATCTTGCTGGTCGACGACGCAAGTGCTGACGCCACCGTCAGCGTGGCCACCGCGCTGAGCCTCGACGTGATCCTGCACAAGCAGAACCTCGGCTACGGAGGCAACCAGAAGACCTGCTACAGGCACGCACTGGAGATGGGCGCCGACGTCGTCGTCATGCTCCACCCGGACGGCCAATACGACCCGGCCATCATCCCCATCCTTTGCAAGGTCATCGAGGACGGAGAGGCTGACATCGTTCTGGGATCGCGCTGGTTGGGCCTCGATCCGGCGAGGGCCGGAATGCCTTGGTGGAAGATGCTTGGCAACCGCTTCCTCACCGGGGTTGAGAACCGGGTGCTCGGGCTGCACCTGTCCGAGTACCACACCGGGTACCGGGCCTACTCGCGCCGGTTCCTGGAGGCAATTCCATTCCTCGAGAACAGCAACGACTTCGTTTTCGATACGCAGGTCTTGATCCAGGCTGCGACCTTCGGTTTCAAGATCGGTGAGGTCCCCGCGATCGGAAAGTACCACGAAGACGCAAGCTCAGTGAGTTTTCAGACCTCCACCATCTACGGACTTCAGACGCTGCAGGCGCTGGCCCGGTACGTGTTGCATCGCGCAGGGTTCCCGAGCGCGTGGCTCAAGCCGGCTTCAGATGGGGACATAGAACCCTTTGCGGTAAGCCAGGTAGCTCACCACGGCCACATTCAGTAGCTCTACTGGTCGGTGGCGTGCTCTCGGTGTTCGCGGAAGAGCATCACCCGGCAGGTGGCGTTCTTCAAAACGTAGGGAACCGTCTTTCCTAGGTTGAACTCCCCGAACCTTCTCTTGTAGGGCAGGCCCATCACGATCAGGTCAGCGCCCCACTCGACAGCCTCGTCGACCAGCGCCGGCCCTGTGTCCCTTGCCTGCACCAGCTCGGTCTCCACCGGCAGCAATGTCTCCGCGGCGAGCTGCTCGACCTCGTCAAGGATCTTCTCGCCTCTCTCCACGACCTCGTCCATGACTGCGCCCAGCGGCAGAGATCGATTGACCTCGATGATGTGGACCCCGTAGAGCTTGCCCCCCTGCGGGTCGGTCATGCGGCAAGCGAGGCGGACTGTCTCAGCGTCGATCCCCTGCCCTCCCACAGCTACGAGCACCTTCTTTGATGTCGGTGAATGCGAGTGGTCAGCCATCAGTGCTGCGGCCCGCGGCGCACCCTCCTGATCAGCACGTAGGCGCCGAAGCTCCACGAGATCAGGACTGTGGCGGCTGCGATCGCCTGCGACGCCGGATCCAGGTTCCGATGGCCTGCCAGGTAGGCAAGGACCCAAAGGCCTATGCCGAGCGCCATGACGCCCATGAACGTGAATGGGAAGCGCAAGCGCCCAAATCCTAACAAGAGCGGCTCAACCGGCCTCCGGGGCGTCTACGGGGCCTCCCTATAATCAACCAGCCTTGAAGCTCCTCATAGTCGGTTGCGGTCGTGTGGGCTCGCAGCTGGCCGCCGACATGGACGAGGCGGGACACGAAGTGGTCATCATCGACCGCGACCCCAACCAGTTCTCGCGAGCAGCGTCTCGAGGCGTCCTGACCAATGACTTCAAAGGCAACCAGGTGGTCGGCAACGGAACCGATGCCGACGTGCTGCGCCGTGCTGGGGTCGAAGACGCCGACGGTTTTGTCGCGGTCACCGAGGGCGACAACCGAAACATCATGGCGTCGCAGATCGCCAAGGTCATTTTCAAAGTGCCACGGGTCGTTGCTCGCATCTATGACCCGGAGCGGGCAGAGGCGTACGAGAAGCTTGGCCTGCATACGATCTGTCCGACCATCGAGGGTGCCAAAGCCATCGAGAAAACATTGCTGGAAAAGCAGTAGCGCATGTATGTGATCGTGGTCGGCGGCGGGACCGTGGGCTACTACATGTCGCGCGATCTTCTCGAGCGCGGGCACGAAGTGACTCTGATTGAGAGGGATTCGCGCAGAGCCGAGTGGCTCGAGACTCAGCTCGGCAGCATTGTGATGAGGGGCGACGGTTGCGAGGTCAAGTTTCTTTCGCAAACCGGAATCGAGCGTGCCGACGCAATAGTTGCTGTGACCGCCGACGACGAGGACAACCTCATCGCCCTACAGATGGCAAAGCGCCATTTCAACGTGAAGAAGACGATCGCTCGTGTCAACAATCCATCCAACGTCGAGATCTTCAAAGCACTCGGCGTCGATGAGGCAGTGTCTGCGACCGAAGTGTTGCTTGGGGCCTTAGAGCCGCCAATCACCACCTGATCACTGGGCAAAGAAAAAGGACCGCTCAATGGGAGCGGTCCCTATCGAATTGTGTTTAGGTCGACTTACCGATCCTGTAAATCTTGGTCCCGCAGTTCGGGCAAGTCCCAACTGTTGCCGGCTTGCCGTTCTTCATCGTGATTGGCTTAGGGTCTTTCATCTCGACCTTTCGCTTGTCCTTCAAACAATAGCCTTCCATTTATGCCACCGCCTTACCGATTTTGTAGATCTTGGTCCCGCAGTTCGGGCAAGTCCCAACTGTTGCCGGCTTCCCATTCTTCATTGTGATCGGCTGAGGGTCTTTCATCTCGACCTTTCTTTTGTCCTTCAAACAATATCCTTCCAAACTCTCACCATCCTTAGTCGGAATCCGTTTCTGGGGCTGGACTCAGCCCATTCTAGGGGCCTCTCCAGACCAGATCAACCTCAATTCAACCTGAATTCAGCCGAACTTGCTTGAGGGTGGCCAAAAGCAGGACCAAAAATGGGCGTGGAAATTGCGGCTTTTCGGTCGCCTTCAGCGTCGATTCAGGCCACAAATGAGGCGCGAAACGAGGCCTCGAACGCACGCCGAGCGCCCTCACCGAACAACACGAAGCGCACCTCTGTCGGATGCCATCCTTCCGCGAGCGCATGACTCAAACAATGTGCCATGACGATGGCGCATTCATCCATTGGAAAGCCGGCGATGCCAGTTCCGACTGCGGGGATGGCGATCGTCTTCACGTCATGCTCCTGTGCAAGTCGGAAAACGTTGTCCATTGAAGACCGCAACGATTCCGCAGTGGTATGTCCTCCTAGGGCCATGCTCGCTGCATGAATTACGTGGCGGGCGCGCAGCTCGCCACCTCCTGTCAACGCGGCCTCTCCAACTTTCACTGGACCGTGCGCGTCGCATTCCTCTTGTATCGATGGCCCTCCACTACTTCTGATCGCCGCGGCCACACCGCCACCCAGGACCAGGTCATTGTTGGCCGCATTGACAATTGCGTCGACCTCTTGCTCGACGAGATCGCCTGCGATGATCAGGATTCGCGGCGCAGGCATTCCTCCACCTCTACCACCCGCTCTTCCAATTCCTTGTGAGTTGCCTTAGCGATTCCTTTCACGCCGATCGATGAGATTGTGATCGACGCACAAGCCACGCCCCACACGAGCGCGTCCTGTAAACCGGCGGGCAGGCCGCCAGTGCTCAACCACCGCGCGAGCATTCCGCCGGCAAATGCGTCGCCGGCCCCCGTTGTGTCGAGGATTGGACGGTTTGTCAAGGCAGGCACTCGCACCACCCCATATTCGGTATACGCGGCCAGCCCCATCGGTCCGGCCTTGACAACGAGGCCTTGCAGCCACCACTGCCGGCGGAATTCCTCAGGGTCCGTGCCACCGAGTGCGCTGAACTCTTCCTCGTTGCAGAAGAACCAGCCTGACCTGCGAAGCACATCCCGCGCTTCGGGAGGCCTGGCCTGCACATACGACAGCATGGAGTCGGCGGCAAGAAGCTTGGCGGCGCCAAGCATCCCCATGAGCTGCGCTTGGCGGTCGGGTCTCATCGAGCCCACAAACGCCCAGCCTTCGAAGTTCGCCGGCAGGGTTGGCTCCCAGCTGTCGTAAATGTTGTCGCTGCTGCCAAGGTCGATATTGCGCCCGTGTTCCTGATGCGCACGCCACCGATACGTGCGAGCGTCGAGGATCTGGAGCAGGTCGACGTCGATGGTGCGACCGCTGAATGCCTGCGCGACACGCTTGGCACCGTCCAGACCAACTGGAGCGACCACCTTGACGGGCATGATCAAGCTCGCCGCGAGCGAAAAGTAAACAGCCGATCCACCGAGCGTTTCTCTCACCTTGCCAAAGGGGCCGTCACGGGTGTCAAGGGCCACCGAGCCCGCCACGAGCAGCTCGCTGGTCACGCGCGCCGCCCGCTGCCACTGTTCGACGCGACGACGTGTCGCGCGTGACGCAGCTTCTCAAGGAAATCCTTCGGATCTTTGTACTCGTCGATCTCCATCCAGCTGCGACCGAGCTCTCGAATCCCGTGCGCGTCGGACCCCGTCGCGGCGACCTTGCCGAGATCAGCCGCCAGTGCTGCGGCGGCTGTGTTGGCGGCCGCATCGCACCAGGGGTTATATGTCTCGATGATGTCGATGCGGTCCGCCAGCTCGACGACGCGCTCGAGGCGGAAGTGCGCGCGATGCCGGTCCAGCGGATGGGGCAGATAAGTGAGGCCGCCCATCTCATGGATAACGTCCATCACCTCCTCAGGTGGCAGATAAGGGACCAGACGGCCAGTGATGAACAATCCGATGACTTCGCCCTCTCGAGTCTTCGCCTCCTCACCGACGATGGTCAGCTCCGGAGCCATTCGTGACAGCTCGAGCGCGCCCTCGACCGTGTTGTGGTCGGTTAACGCGATCCGATCCAGGCGACATTCTCGACTTCGCTCGAGGAGCTCCTCGAGCGAGCTCTGCCCGTCGTGTGAAAAGTTCGAGTGAAGGTGAAGGTCGACCCGGAGCGCCAACGCCGCCTAAAGCGTCGCGGCCGCTTCTCTGAGCATCCGCTCGCGCGCCCTCGCGAAAAGCGGAATCACCTCTCCTGGGCCGCGACTGCGGCACGCCTGCTCCATCAATGCAGCCTGGGCGTCATAGATGATCTCCATCACTTGATCGGGCCGCCTCTCACGGCCAAGGCGCGCGGGCAGTTCGGGATGCGCTTGTCGCAGCACCACCATCAGCCTCGCCACCAGCCAGCCCGGGACGATGCGAACCTCTTGCACGAGGCACTCCTCGACCCAGAAGAGCAGCTCATCCGACTCCTGCAGCATTCGACGCGGTGTCATGGCGCGCTGTCTCCGACGGTGCCACCGAAGATCTCGATCCTGCTCTTCGACAGTCTGCTGCAGCATGGGTTGCAACCCACTATATCAGCGGGTTGCCGGGGCTCCGGCTCGCGATGGATAGCACAGCGTGCGCCAACCTCCGGAGGCGGGAATGAGGTGGACCTGGCGGTCGAACGTCCACTCCCTCCATTGCTGGCGAACGCGGTACCGCATCACCATCTGCGCGACGTTGGAGTAGGTTCGATGGTGCTTTTGGTCGGTCCAGCCTTCGACCACTGCGACGCTGACGACTTGCATGTCGAGGACCTCGGTTTCATCGCCCAATCGCGGCATCTCTGCGACGAACGCCTCGCGGCTGCCCCACGCCCGTTGAGCATCTTCCGCGAGCATTTCCCACATTTCGTCGAATTTGCCCTGGGCGTGGAGCTTCATGAACCGCCTCTCGAAAGTCGCCGGCGCGATCGACACTTGAGGGGGCGAAGGTAGGGGGTCGAAGTCGGACCCATACTCCTCCTCCGGCTCGACGCGGAATTGGTCGGCGAGGCGGGCAAATAGGGTGTCCAACGCCTCCCAGCGGCGCATAAACGACACGAAACGCTTGACCATTGACGCTAGATGTTGTGTGATGTCCCCAGACTGTATACATAATGTGGATAACTCGCAACCCTGACCGCGCGCGAGGCTGCCGCCGGCACCGGCCGGAGCACAGGTCTCAGCGCCGCCTCGGTTGCGGTCGTCCGTGTAGATGGGGAGGCACGTGGCTGGTGTCGATTCGGGTGCGCGGTTGGTGAGCCGGTGATCCGAATCGGAGCATCCGCCTGGCGGATGGGTCCCAGACCTCAGCGACCTCAGACGGCTGCGAGCCGGCGCACGACAGCTGCCACGTCAGCCAGCGGCAGTCCTACCGGACACGCGGCGGAGGCCGCTTCGAGATCTGGCTCGTCCCCCTCGATATCGGAAGAGGCGTCGCCCAACCGCGCGTAGAGCCTCATATAGGACGAGGCAAGGTCGGGAAGTCGAGTCTTTCCAAGACGGCCTGCCGCTAGCGCACACAGCCCGCAGTTGATGCATCCGATCAGTCGAGGATGTAGTTCGCGCTCTGCGCTCTCCAGCGGGCGGATGCCGTCCTTCGCGTACGTATCGATGAGCGTCGTCAGCTGCGAGCGTGGCCGGGTCAATCGCCGGCGCGCAAGGTGCAGTCCGTAAGCCCACGCGAGCTTCGCGAGCGAGTCGGTTCGTCCCACTAGTGTCCTGCCCCCGGAGATCCGCCGCATATTCGTGGTCTCGGCGGTCGGAGCCAAGGAAAGGGTGGCGCAGCTAGGAGCGCATCGCCAGATGCGTGACGACGCGGCGCCAGGGCCCTTGACGCGGGCTTCAGCGCCGCAGCCGCCCGGCCGCCTAGGCCGCGAAGATGCAAGGAGCTTCGGGGGCGGGACACTTAGCGGAGGCCTCGGAACGAACCTTGGGCGAGCTCTTCCTGAGCCCATCCGGAGCGCCCCAGTACGGGGGCCCGTCCGAGCCAGGCGCCGCTGACAAACTCGCGCACTGCATCGAACCTCTGCGATGCACTCCAACCGAGCTGGCGGCCGATCACCTCAGCCGCTCGCATCACACATGCAGCACCCGCGCACGGCCCGCCCGCAAGCCCAACACGACGAAAGGCATCGGCCAGCGTGCGCACCTGTTCGTGGCGTGCTGCATAGACGAGCTCCGATTCGGTGAGCGGCTCGCAGCGGCACACAATGCGGCCTGTGTGAGCATTGTCAAGAACATCGCCCGCACGCGATCCATGGCGACTCTGCAGCTTGATTGCCGCCAATGCGGGTATCCCGAATCGACGCGCGAGCTCAGCCGCGGGCTCGAGCTCTGACTCGCTGCCGGGGAGAGGACTGGTTGCTGTTGTGCAGGGCGCCTGGTGGCCGAGCTTGCGACATACGGCATCGCTGGTCTCCTCAGCCATCAGCCTGTACATAGAGAGCTTGCCGCCGGCGATGGTGACGAATCCCTCGGCGCCCTCGCGCGCGTGATCGATCACTTGATAGCGGCGCGACAGCTCATCCTCGTACCTACGCCACTTGAAGAGCGTGGGGCGCACGCCTGTCGTCGTCCTGACAGGGCGGTAGTCACGGATCGTCGGAAAAACGCGCTCGAATGCCTGCAACAGATAGTCGACTTCGTCCTCATGCACGTCGACTGAGTCGAGATCGCCGTAGAAGTCATCGTCAGTCGTGCCGAGCAGAGTGAAGCCGCCGTGGGCGACCATGAGCACGTCCCGACCGTCGACAGTCTCGGCGCTGATCCCGAAGTTCGAGATGCGGTGCGGGTATACAAGGTGTATCCCCTTGGCGGGCCGGAGCTGCACATCCGCGCCCACCATGCGGCTGATTTCCGGAACCCATGGGCCCGTAGCGTTCACAACAACCTTGGCGCGTGCTTCTGAGAGTGCGCCGTCGGGCGATCGGTAGCGGACCCCGATCACCTTGCCGCCATCGCGCAGGAGCTCGATCACGCGCGTGTGGTTCAACGCGCGAGCGCCGTGGGCGACCGCGTCCTGCACGTTGGCGTACACGAGGCGGTGGGGGTCGACGCCCCATTCCTCGAGAGTCACGGCACCGACGAGCTCGGTGGTGAGCCCTGGCTCGGCCTGTCGCGCTTCCTGAGCGGTCAAGCGAACATGCGGGTTGGACTTCTTGAGCGGCTGGAAGCGGTCATACACCTCCATCGCGGTTTCCATCCTTTCGATGTTGTTGCGATCGTGGTGGAGGATCGGGACGATGAACGCAACGCGGTAAACCATGTGACGGGCAATTGACACGATGTAGCCCGCGTCCTCGGAGGAACGGCGTGTCGTGTCCCAGTCGAACTCCAGATACCGCGGGCCGCCGTGGATCATCCAGGTCGAGGCGCCGCTTGTTCCCGCGCCCCAATCCCCCTTGTCGAGCAGAAGGACCGAGAGCCCGCGGAGCGAGAGATCGCGGGCGATGCCCGCTCCAGTCACGCCACCGCCGATGACGCATACGTCGTGAGCGCTGGGGGCGCTCACGCCTTTTCTTCGTGCTGCTTCGTGAACTCTTCGATGATTGCCTTGGCGAGGTGCGCGGGCATCTCGTCGTAATGCGAGAACTTCATTTGAAAGCTCCCACGGCCCTGCGTGATCGAGCGCAGGTCGAGGGCGAAACGCAGCATCTCGTGCTCGGGCACTGTGGCTCGGACCTTCTCATACCCGTCATCAGGCTCGGTGCCCAGGATCTTGCCCCTCCTTCCGTTGATGTCCGACATGATCGCGCCGAGATTCTTCTCCGGCACCCTTACATCCGCCTCGACGATCGGTTCGAGAAGGACAGGCCCGGCTTCGAGGGACGCCTTGCGGATGGCCATCGAGCCGGCGATCTGAAAGGCCATGTCGTTGGAGTCGACCTGGTGGAACTTGCCATCCACCAGCGTCACTCTTACGTCGACCATCGGGTATCCGGCCACGACACCCTTGGCCATGTTGTCGACGATCCCCTTCTGCACCGAGACGCGAAAGTTCTGGGGGATGGAGCCGCCGAAGATCTTGTCCTCCCACACAAAGCCCTCGCCGCGCTTCGTCGGCGAGACCTCGATGACGCAGATCCCGTATTGCCCGTGCCCGCCCGACTGCTTGACGTGACGGCCCTCCGCCCGGCTGTGGCCGGAGACCGTCTCGCGGTATGCAACGCGGGGCACCTGGGTCGTCGCTTCGACACCGTACTTGCGCTTTAGCTTCTCGAGCGTCACGTCCAGGTGGACGTCGCCAAGCCCGGCGATGACGAGCTGATGGGTCTCCTCCAACCGCTCCACGTGCAGCGTCGGGTCCTCCTCGCTCAAACGCGCAAGGCCGCTCGAGATCTTCTCCTCGTCCCCACGAGCTTTCGGTGTGATCGCCACGCTGTAGGCAGGGCCTGGAAGCTCGAGCGCCGGCAGGGGTCCTCCGTCCTTCACACCAAGCGTGTCACCCGTGAGGGTATGGGCAAGCTTGGTCACAGCGCCGATGTCGCCGGCATGGACCTCGGTCGTGGCCACATGCTCCTTGCCGCGCGGGAAGAAGATCTGGGCGAGCCTCTCGTCTCCGCCCCGGCTCAGATTGGCAAGGTGCGAGTCGGCCTTGACCGTGCCCGACACCACCTTGAAGTAGCTGACACGTCCGAACTGGTCCCCGCCGGTGCTGAACACGAGAGCTTTGGCCGGCTTGTCGGGGTCACCCTCGGCGGGTGGCAGAAGCTCGCAGACTGTCGACATCAGCGTCCGCACTCCCAAGAGCTTCGTAGCCGAGCAACACACCACGGGCGCCACCTTGCCGGCAAGGATTCCTTCACGAAGTCCGAGCTGAATCTCTTCCTCGCTCAGCGTTCCGGTATCGAGGTATTTTTCGAGCAAGGAGTCGTCGCTCTCGGCCGCAGCCTCGATCAACTGGCCCCGGTACTCGTCGACGAGCTTCTGCATGTCGTCAGGGATCGGCGCCTCGCCCCCCTTGCCGTCCGGGGTCGTCACGAAAGCTTTCTTGTGCAGCAGGTCGACGATGCCGCGGAACTCGGCCTCTGAACCGATCGGGAGGTGAAGTGGGAATGGCCGTGGCACCAGTTGCTCACGCATTGCAGCGACCGCGCCGTAGAAGTCGGAGTTCTCCTTGTCGAGCTTGTTGACGACCACAATTCGGGGCTTGCTTGTGCGGTTGCAGTGCTCCCAGGCGATCTCGGTGCCGACAGGAAGCTGGGAGTGTGCTCCGACCACAACCACTGCGCCCTCGGCTGCCCGCAAGCCGCTCAGGACCTGGCCTGCGAAATCGAAGAAGCCGGGGGCGTCGAGGATGTTGATCTTGAAGCCGTTGTGCTCGGCAAAGGCCACACCGAGGTTGATCGAGATCTTCCTCTTGTGTTCCTCGGGCTCGAAATCGGTCGTCGCGGTCGCTTGGTCGGGTGAGCCCATGCGGGCGATCGAGCCGGATGCAAACAGCATCGCCTCAGCGAGCGCTGTCTTGCCGTCGTGCGAGTGACCTATCAGGACGACGTTCCTGATCTTGTCGGGCGCGTATTCAGCCATCCACTCCCCCAGTACCTCCAGGCGCGACGGGCACGTCGAGTAAAGATTAAGGGACGGTTGGCTTGGGTATGATCTGATACCTATGGTCAAGAAGACGGCATCCATCGAAGAGGTGCTGGCGGCGGTCGAAGCCGCCCGCGACAAGGTGATGTCCGACGAGGTCAAGTCGCTGACCAAGCTCGGCATCCCCAAGGCTATGGCCTACCAGATGATCGCGAGCAGGTTCCACCAGAAGGTGGGAAACCAGGAGGAGGCCGAGCCCGACCCGTTTGAGGGCAATGCAACCTCTTGGGAAGAGATCGGCTAACCAGCCTCCGTTGGGTGCGTGAACCGCGCCCTCCGGCTCGCCCGCATGTTGCGGATCCTCGCTGTAGTCATCGCCGAACCAGGTCTCAATCCTCTCGAGCTCGCTGAACGGGCCGGAGTTTCGGAACGTACACTGCGTCGGGACCTCACCCAGCTGCGAGATCTTGGGTATGAGATCTCGTACACGGGCGGTTACGAGGTCCAGGAGAAGTTGAATTTGGAAGGTCGTTCTGCCCCGCGCTCGCTGGGCCGCGTGTACGAGCAGCAGCTCGAGCTCCTGCGAAAGCAATTGCCCAAACGGATGGCCGAGCGGGTGACAGAAGAGGTTGATTCGCTCGCACCTGCGGCGCTGGCTTCCCTGTTCGCCACAGCTATCGAACGCCACACTAAGAGCAGCCGGTGAAGCCGCTGGTCCTGATTCCCAGCGGTGAGGCGGATGCAGACTTCACCTACGCCTCGGGGTTCCCAGTGGAGACAGGCCTCTACGTCAGATATGCCGAAGGTGACGACGTGCTGGTCGCCAGCCCGCTCGAGATCGACCGGGCCCGCACGCAAAGCAAGGCGGCTCTCAAGCTTGGTTTCGCGGAAGCCGGCTTCATCGATCACGGGCCATACGCTTCGTGGGCACGGCTTGCCGCAAGAATGTTGCGGGACAAGGGCCACGAAGAAGCACGGGTTTCGCCTCGGCTGCAGGCGGCCTATCTAGAAGAGCTGCGCTCAGCCGGCGTCCAGGTCGAGATCGACCGGGACCTGTTCGTCGCAGAACGCCGGCACAAGTCGGCTGAAGAGGCGGGTTTCATCAGGTCTGCGCAGCGCGCCGCCGAGGCGGCGGTCACGGAGGTGGTACGCCAGCTGGCGCAGGCCGAGATCCAAGGCGGAGTGCTCTGGCTCGAGGGCAGGCCGCTGACCTCCGAGCGTCTGTATGCCCGTGCCCAGCTTCTGCTTGGCGAGATGGGCTTCAGCTGCCCCGACATGATCGTCGCGGGCTCTCCCGAATGCGCCATGCCGCACTTTCGCGGCGAAGGTCCGATCCGAGCCGGCGCCCCCGTGATCATCGACATCTTCCCGTCTGGACGGGGCAGCCACTACTACGGCGATCTCACACGGACTGTTGTGGTCGGCGAGATCTCCGACGAGGTCCGGAAGATGCATGCCGCCACGCTCCAGGCGCTCGACGCCGGCATCGAATCAATCAGGTCCGGCGTCGCTGGGCGCGACGTCCATCATGCCGTCTGCCAGGTCCTGGTCGACCGCGGTTACGGGACCACCACCAAGGGTTACGAAGGGCCTGAGGGTGTGGCGAAGATGAACCACAGCACCGGCCACGGCGTTGGACTTGACGTGCATGAAGAGCCGTCGCTGCGCGGACCAAATGAGGAACCTCTGCTCGAGGGCGACGTGGTGACTGTCGAACCCGGGCTGTACCTCCTCGGCCTGGGTGGTGTTCGTATCGAGGACACAGGGATGGTGACCAGCAGGGGCTTCGAGAACTTCACCACCCTCACCCGCAGCCTCGATCCGCGGGACTACGTGTAGTTGGGCGCGGCCGCGGGCGGGCTGCGCCTGGAGCACGACGACCAGGTGGCCGATGGGATTTGCGCCAAGTGCGGCGCTCCTTACGAGAGCGTGATCGGCGTCCTGTACGAGGATGACGAAGCCATCGCCATCTACCGCGCCGACATCTTCGACCACTTCCATCGTGATCCGGAGCCCCGTGTAGTGCTGTCGATCGCGGTCGGCGATTGGCGCGACGGCACCGACCGAACAGACCGATGCTCGGCGGCCATCGAGGCGTGGGCCGAGGGACCGCGCGTCAGGATGGCGTTCAGCGACAGGGCCGGATCGCCATGGCAGGACCTCGAGGTGGTGAGCTGGCAGCTGACCAGCACGGAGGCGGAAGCCGGCCCGTTGAGGGAAGCCTTCCTGCGGTTGGCGGGCCACGTCGCTCGCAAGGATCGACGCCTGCGGAGAGTGCTGAAAACGAGGACGACCAACCCGCCCGCTTAGGGCAGTGTAAACCCCCGCTTTACAAGCGGGTATCATGCCAGGATGCCTCGAACTGAGACGCTGGGCCAGCGCATCAGGCGGCTCAGGCAAGACCGTGGAATGAGCCTGGCCAAAGTCAGCGGCGGCGATTTCAGCCGTGCGTTCCTCAACCAGGTTGAGCTGGGCAGAAGCCAGCCGTCAACCAGGGTGCTCCGCGTGATCGCAGGCAGGCTTGGCACAGAGGTCGACTACCTGCTCGAAGGCAGGCTGCCCGGGGTGGAGAAGGAGCTGGCGGTGGAGAAGGCCAGGGTGCTGATTGCTCGCGGCCACGCGCGGCGGGCGCTGGCCGCTCTCGGCACCGCCGTCGACTCGTTCGAATGGCCGCTTGGGACCGATGCACGCCTGTGCCAGGCGGCAGCGCTGCGGATGCTTGGCCGGCTCGACGAGGCCGGTGATGTCCTGTCGGCGGAGAAGGAGGTGATCGCTTCGCATGGTGACTCCCACCGCCTGCGTCGGTTGCGTTCGGTGCAAAGCGGCGAGGCGTTCTCAATCGGAGACGGCGACCTGGAATCCGCAGCTCAAGCCCACCTGCGCTTGGCGGACAGGGCGCAGCGAGCTGCCGACAGCCACGACGCCCTCGAGCACTATCGGGCGGCCAGGATCCTCCTGGAGGTTAAAGCCCCGTCGGGAACGTGAAGGCGGGCGGAGGTGTGACAGCCGGCGGCGTGATCTCGAGCGTGATCACCTCGTGGGCGAGCAGCACAATCTTGTTGGGGTCGCCGTCGTAGAGCTGTGCGCCCTTGCCGTCGCCCTTGTCGACGTAGACGACGAGCTTCTGATCGGGCGTGAGCGTGATCGTCGAGACGTGCGTCGCGTCAAGGGGCTGGTTGATTCCGCTCCATTTCGTCCAGACAGCGAAGAAATCGCTAAGCGTGAAAACGCGGGTCTTCGGCGATTCGATGTGGATCACGTTTACGTCCGCCGGATGCACGTGCAGCCAGTAGTAGCAGGTCGGGGCGGCGGGGTTCTGTATCCCGATGTTGGGCTGGATGGGGTGGACGACACCGTCGTACACGATCTGAACCGCCGCGTGGTAGTGGACCTGGGTGTGCTCGAGCTGGTCGCACGGGATACCTGCGGCCTGGCCCGGCAGGCCGGTATTGGTGCTCCGGTTGTTGATGACGGCGATGATGATGAGGACGACGGCGAGCACGATCAGGATGCCGCCGACGGCGATCGGTAGAAGCGGGAGCTCCGGTCCGGCCTTCACCTTGACGGGGGGCCGTCGACCTTTGGATTTGACCTTGGCCCCACGCACGGCAACCTTGGATCGGGTCTGGTTCACTCGACTGATAGAATACCGACCTACCCTTTCTGGCCTCGGCCGGTGGCAACCGCCTCCGATCGATCGAGGCCTGAACCCATAGGAAGGAGGTCCCCGTTGCGGGATTACGAAGTTCTGTACATAGTTCGCGCGGACCTGGAAGACGACAAGGTCCAGGACATCATCAAGCGCGTCAACACAATCATCGAGAAGGCGGGCGGGACAGCCGAGCGCACCAACGTCTGGGGCAAACGCAAGCTCGCCTACGAGGTCAAGCACCAAAAGGAGGGCTCTTATGTCCTCCAGGACTTCCAGATCGGTCCAGACCGGGTCCCCGAGCTGGAGGCTGCGCTAAAGATCACCGAGGAAGTGTTGCGGCACCTCGTCGTGCGCAAGCCCGAGAAGCCCGCACCGACCCCCGTTGCACCGCCGCCTGCGGAGGTCGCCCTCGAACCAATCGCCGTGGAGACGAACGGCGCGGCGGACAGGTTGGATGGTGCGGATCGGGAGGAGGCTTAGATGTCCAATCTCAACAAGGCACTGCTTATCGGCCGGCTGACCAAGGATCCCGAAATGCGGTACACGCCGAGCGGGACCGCGGTGACCAACTTCAGCATCGCCACCAACCGTTGGTCGAGCGGACCCGACGGCGAGCGGAAGGAGTTCACCGATTACCACAACATCGTCGCCTACCCGATCGGCAAGCGAAACCTCGCCGAAACCGTTGCCCAGTACACGCGCAAGGGTGCGCTGGTTTACGTCGAAGGCCGCATCCAGACGCGCTCGTGGGAAGGCCAGGACGGCCAGAAGCGTCGGGTCACCGAGATCATCGCCAACGACGTCCAGTTTCTCGAACCACGCGGAGCCGGCAGTGGCCCCGGGGCGCCGTCTCGTGGCGCCGGCCCTGCACCGACCGACGATATCCCCGCTCCGGACGACGCGCCGCGCGACGTCGATCCTGACGACATTCCCTTTTAGGAGTCATTGATGGCAGTCAACCGTCCACAACGCGACAGCGGTAGCGGCGGCGGAGGGAGAGGCCCGAAGCGCCAGCACCGCAAGGTGTGCAGCTTCTGCGTCGAGAAGATCAGCTATATCGACTACAAGGAGATCTCGCGCCTGCGCCGATTCGTGAGCGACCGCGGCAAGATCCTCCCGCGTCGAGTGACAGGCACCTGCGCCCGCCACCAGCGCCCGCTGACCACAGCTTTGGAACGCGCCCGGGCGATCGCACTACTCCCCTATACAACCGAGCAGCATTAGGCCATTCATCCTCCCCGCTCTGCGGGGTGGCCCGAAGGGCCGGAGGGGGGCGACCAGCCCAGCAGGGCGGTAGAATTCGGAGCGCCGCCGCAACCCCTTACCGGAGCGCGCCCCAATGACCTTCCAGACCCAGCTTCGCATCCCCGGTCCGACACCTTTGCCCGAGCGTGTGGTGCGCAGCATGAGCCGGCCGATGATCGACCACCGCGGGCCTGAGTTCGCGGCGATTCTCTCGGAGATCACAAACGGTGCGAAGCGGGTGTTCAAGACTTCGAACGACGTGCTGTTTCTCACCAGCTCCGGTTCGGGCGGACTGGAGTCCGCGATCGCCAACCTGGTGTCGCCCGGCGACGAAGTGGTGGCGGCGGTTTGCGGCCTCTTTGGCGAAAGGTTCGCCGCCCTTGCGGCCGCGTACGGCGCAGACGTGGTCAGGCTCGACTTTGAATGGGGTCAGCCGGTGGACCCCGACGATCTCGCCTCGGTGCTCGAAAGGCACCCCAAGGCCAAAGTCGTGCTGCTCACCCACAATGAGACGTCGACCGGGTTGACCAACCCACTTCAGGGGCTGGCACGTGTTGCACACAAGGCGGGCCGGATCGTTGTCGTCGACGGGGTCAGCTCGATCAGCTCTGTAGCCATCGAAACCGACGCCTGGGGCATTGACGTCGCGGTGTCCGGCTCGCAAAAAGGCTGGATGGCGCCTCCGGGCCTGGCCCTGGTCAGCGTCAGCGATCGCGCTTGGGCGCAGCAGGCGCAGGCTCGATCACCCCGGTTCTATTTCGACTGGAAGGAAGCCAAGGTGTGGGCCGAGAAGGGCATGACCCCGTTCACGCCGGCGATTGGGGTCGTCTTTGCGCTACAAGAGGGCCTCCACATGCTCGAGGAGGAAGGCCTCGACGCAGTCTACGAGCGCCACGAGCGCTTGGCGCGAGGCACACAGGCAGGCCTCAAAGCGCTTGGCTTCCAGCTCTACGCCCAGGAAGGCTATCGATCCAACACGGTGACCTCGGCCGTTCCCCCGTCTGGCCTCGATGTCGCGGCACTGCGAAAGTTGCTCAATGAGAAGTACGGCGTGGTGATCGGCGGCGGTCAAGGAAAGATGACAGGAAAGATGATCCGCGTCGGCCACCTTGGCGCGATCGCCGCAGGTGACGTGGTCCAGGTCCTGTGGGCAATCGAGCAGGCGCTCGAGGAGCTTGACATCGCGCCTGCGGATGGGCGTGGCGTGGCGGCGATGACCGCTTCATTGCAGGGCGTCGCCGCCGCGACCCGATAGGCGACTTGCCGCGGATACTGGTCGCCGACGCGCTCGCCGAGGACGGCCTCGAGCGCCTGCGCCGCGCGGGCGAGGTGACTGTCGTCAGCAAGCTCAAGGAGTCTGAGCTGATCGAGCGGATCCCCGACTTTGACGCCCTCGTGGTGCGCAGCGAAACACGAGTTACCGAGCCGATCCTCGAAGCGGGCCGGCGGCTGCGCGTGGTGGGCCGTGCCGGCGTTGGCGTTGACAACATCGATGTGCCGGCGGCCACGCGAAAAGGAATCGTCGTCGTGAATGCCCCGCGCGGCAACATCGTCGCCGCCTCCGAACACACAATCGCTCTGTTGTTCGCGGTTGCGCGCTGGGTTTCGCAAGCGGACGCATCAGTGAGGCGCGGGGAGTGGACCAAGGCAAAGTTCATCGGTACGGAGATTCGCGGCAAGACGCTCGGAGTCATCGGCTTGGGCAATGTCGGATCCGAGGTCGCGAAAAGGGCACACGGCCTCGAGATGGAGGTCATCGCTTACGACCCTGTCGTCTCGGTGGAGCGCGCCGAGCTCTTCAACGTTGAGCTGGTGGCGCTGAACGAGCTGCTCGAGCGAGCCGATTTCGTGACGATTCATGTACCGCTGGTTGACGCGAATCGCAACCTGCTCGGGGCTGCCGAGCTAGCCGTGATGAAGCCGACGGCGCGCCTCGTCAACACTTCGCGCGGCGGGATCGTCGACGAGGACGCTCTTTATGAGGCGCTCGAGTCGCGCCGTCTTGCAGGCGCGGCGTCGGATGTCTTCGTCAGCGAGCCGGCCGGTGCAAACCGACTGTTCACGCTCCCCAATTTCGTCGGTACCCCGCATATCGCCGCTTCAACAGTCGAAGCACAAGCCTCGGTGGCTTTCGACGTCGCCGAGGAGATTGCTGCAGTGCTCGCCGGCGACCTTCCACGGTATGCGGTCAATGCACCGTCGCTGGCGCCAGAAGAGCTCGCGTACCTGCGTCCGTTCGCTGACCTCACCGAGCGGCTGGCCACGCTATACACGCAGCTGTTCGGCGGCCGGGTGAGCGCAATCGAGATGGACTTTGAA
The DNA here is from genome assembly GCA_035535675.1 of Candidatus Limnocylindria bacterium. Taxonomy (GTDB): domain Bacteria; phylum Chloroflexota; class Dormibacteria; order Dormibacterales; family Dormibacteraceae; genus Palsa-872. The sequence continues at coordinate 1,467 of DATLPO010000116.1, read as the reverse complement.
GGCGAGCTTGCCGAGCACGACGTCAACCTGCTCGTCGCGGCGGCCATCAAAGGCGTGCTTCAGCCGTTCACCGAGGACCGCATCAACCAGGTCAACGCGCGCCTGATCGCGTCAGGCCGGGGCGTGAGACTTGTCGAGCGGCGCAGCCGAGCTCATGGCAGCTACGCCAGCCTTGTCACACTTCGCATCGATGGCCACGAGATCGCGGGAACGGTGCTGATGGGTGAGCCCCGCGCAGTCCGAGTCGACGCGTTCCGCGTTGACCTGGTTCCAGACGGCCGCTTCCTGGTGAGCCGTCACGAAGACCGACCTGGCGTGGTCGGCCGGTTCGGCACCATCCTCGGCGAGTACGACGTGAACATCGCCAGCATGCAGGTGGGGCGTGACGGACCTCGCGGGAGCGCGATGATGATCCTTGCTGTTGACGACGCGGTAGGGCCTGATGTGCTGGCGCGGCTGCGAGAGGTGCCAGGCATGTCAGACCTGCGCTACGTGGAGCTGCGGGGAGGCTCCGATAGCTGACATCCGGGCGTTTCCCGGAATCCGATACCACCTCGCCCGTGCAGGCGACCTGGGAACTCTTGTTGCGCCCCCGTATGACGTCATCCCCGAGCCCGACCTCGCGCGCTACAGGTCCTCGTCCCCGTACAACGTCGTACGACTGACCAGGCCAGGCACGGATTATGCGGGCGCTGCGGGCGTGTTCGAAGTGTGGATGCGCGACGGCATCCTGGACCCGGATCCGCCCTCGTTGTACGTCCACGAAGTCGCTTTCGACGGGCGGCGCCGGCGAGACCTGATCGCCGCGCTGAGGCTCCAGCCCTACGAGGACAGGGTCGTGCTCCCACATGAGCGCACCCACCGAGGCCCAAAGGAGGATCGTCTGGCGCTGCTCCGGGCCACCAACGTGAGCCTCGAACCGCTGTGGTTCGTGTACGAGGGGCGGCGCGCCGGTCTGTCGAACATCCTCGACGTCGTCGTCGAGCTGGCCCCGGCTGTAGTATTCACCGGCCCAGAAGGGACCACTCATCGCCTTTGGACCATCACCGATCCCGCACTGCACGCAGCCGCGCACGCCGCGCTGCAGGACCTGCCAGTGCTCATCGCCGACGGCCACCACCGCTACGAGACGGCGCTGGCGCGCTCCCAGGAGGTGGGTGGCGATGCTGATGCCGCCTCCCGCTTCACGCTGGCGCTTTTGACAGACCTTGACGACCCCGGACTTGAGGTCCTGCCCACCCACCGGGTCCTGAAGGCTGGTGTCGCTGTCACCGGGGGCGAGGACGTGCCCTCCCTTGACGCAACGCTGGCAGCCCTTCGCGGCAGGGTTGCCGCCGGCACGTATCGCGATCACCGGTTCCAGCTCATTCCGTTGGAAGGAGAGGTGGCCCTGTTGGAGTTACATAAGCAGGTGATTGACAACATCTTGGGCAAGCGGAGTACTGAGGATTTCCTCGTCTACACGCG
>DATLPO010000115.1:0-7529 GCA_035535675.1 Candidatus Limnocylindria bacterium | reverse complement strand
TCTCGGCACTGCTACTAGCGATAGAGTCGTCGCCACGCTGCCCTCCCCAGATGGCAACGCCTTCTACCGACCGTTCTCTTGGAACGCCAGCGGGATCTATATGGTCAGGCAGCCAGTCGGCCTCGGCGGGGCCGGCCCGTTTCTTGAGTACCGCTTCCTACTTGCAAAGTTCGACCTGGCCACAGGCCGCGTCGCTGACGTTTCCCCGAATTGCATCGCATATCAGGTCCTCGACGACGGCACAATGATTTGCGGCCAGGTGAAGCCAGACGGCCACATCGAGGTACGTTCACCTTCAGGCCAGGTCCACGCGATCCAGCTTGCGAACTTCTCTGGAAACGGCGTGTATGACGACTACGCTTTTATTAGAGTTGCAATCTCGCCTGACAACCAGCGACTCATTGCAGGTCGCAACGGGTCCAAAGGTCCTGTCATCAACTACCAGATGGCGGTCGCCGGCGTGACATCCCCGAGCGCCAATGCATTCGGTCCACTGGATTACCTACCAGAAGCCTGGTTGCCAGACGGCCGCCTGGTCGCCGAGCACGTCTGTGCTTACCCCGGATTCGGAGGCGGGCCTTGCGACGCGAGACTCGATGGCACGTACATCTTCAGCGCCAACGGCTCAACGCACTCTCTGTTCTACAAGCTGGCCAATGGCTCCGTCGTCGTGGGGTACGTCTAGGCGCTACCAGCGATCCTGACCGGTCATCATGTTGCATCACGATGGTGGCAACGGAGGGATCGACATTCTTGGCAAGGCGTTTGCGGCACGTATTGCCGCGCGCGTTGGCTCTAGCCCTGGTCACCACCATCCTCGCTCCGATGCGGCCGCCAACACCCAGCGCCTACGCGAGCGCGCCCAGCTATCCGATCCGGGCGGCGTTTTACTACCCATGGTTTCCAGAGGCCTGGAACCAGGGTGGCTTCAATCCGTTCACGTGGTACAGCCCGGTTCCGGACGGCTACTACGACTCCAGCGACACAGCCGTGATCGACGACCACATCGCCCGAATGGAGTACGCGGGCATCCATGTGGGCATTGCTTCGTGGTGGGGCCAGTTGTCAAAGACCGACTTGCGGATCGACCTCCTCCTACAAGAGGCTCACTCGAGAGATTTCTACTGGACTCTGTACTACGAGCCGGCCCTCAGCGTCACTCAGGCCGCCTCTGACCTGGCTTACATCGCGAGCCACTACGCGTCGGACCCCAACTTCCTACACGTTAACGGGAAGCCCGTGCTCTTCGTCTACAGCCGCGCCGTAAAGACCTGCGCCGATGCCACGACCTGGAATACTGCCAACCTCGTTTCCGGTTTCTACCTCGACCTACAGGTTTTCAGCGACTACAAAGCGTGCCCAGACCAGCCGGACAGCTGGCACCAGTACGGCCCGGCGTCGGCCCAGAGCTCGCAACAGGGCTACTCGTTTACGATCAGTCCCGGTTTCTGGTTGCGAGCTGAAGCCAGTCCGAGGCTGACGCGTGATCCTGTGCGCTGGAGGACCAACATCGCCAACATGGTCGCCTCGACTGCGCCATGGCAGCTCATCACGACCTTCAATGAGTGGGGTGAAGGAACCGCGGTGGAAGATGCGGCACAGTGGAACAGCTGCACTGGTTATGGCATTTACCTGGACGCGCTCCGAAACGCCCTCGTCGGCCGCATTGCCACCTGCCAGTCGTCACCGCATCCACTGGCGACCCGATCTCCAATCACCCAGTCAGGCCCCGCAACAACGCCCAGTCCTCGGTAGCCCACAATCCGGCGACATCGGCGGTCGTTAGATTCCGTCGCGCCGATGGCTCCGGATCGGAAGTGGGAGGTGAGGTCTCAAAGCGGGAAAGGAGGGATTCAAATCCGCGCGGGGACAAATCGGGTTCGATTGGGTAGAGGCCCACGCCGTAGTTGACGCGAGATCGACTCGGTCGTTTGCGACGAGCGAGTCTGGCAATCAGCGCCGGAGCGATCGTGGTCATCATCGTTGGGGTTGTCGCCCTGAACTACGGCAGGCTCGCTGCGGATCTGTCAAGGCACGTGCAGCGCTCCGTCACTGACCGTGGAATTCAGCTGACGACCAGCCTGGCGCTTGCAGAGCGATCACATGTAATCGATGTCGTGGCCCGAGTGGAAATCGTCAACACCGGCAACACGACGGAGGCCTACATCGGCATTTCCTGTTCGAACCCCGTCACCGTCAATTTCGAATCGACGCGCCCCGATCCACCTGGACCGCATTACTCCGCGAGCACGTCCGTGCTCCGCGCCGAGGTCATGCAAGACAGGCGTTCCAGAGATGGCGGCCTCACGTTCTCGACCGACTCGTCGGACAAACCAAGCTCGACCCTGCCGCCGTGCGACGATTCCGCGCCCCCCGTGCTCCGGCCACATGAACGTATCGGCTACACGATGAGCACACCTTTCACGATCAACGGGCAGTGGCGGATCGATGCGCCGACGACCGATGTCGTCACCAGATTGGAGTTGGGCGGTCCTCCTGCGGCTCAGCCGGCCTCGCTTGCTACGCCCATCCAGCTCACGCACACCATTGAATTGAGGATCTCCATGGAGCAACTGTCGTCCCAGACGAGCGCCTCGCGGGCCGATCTGGCCATCACGTCTCAGCGGTTCGACGCGGCGATGAAGAATGCGGTGCTGTCAGCCTGGGTTGATTCCCAAGATCCATCCTCGTGGCGCGCGGCGCGGCTGGCCGACACGTCGACTGCGGCCGCCCAATGGACACTGACTGCGTTCAACCGGTGGTATGCAGTCCCGCTGTTGGCGACCGGTTCGGGTAGCGCCATCCTCAATGTGCAGGTTCCTCAGGAGAAGGTCGTACAGCGGCCTATGTCGACGGCATTAGTGCCGCCCGGAGCGGTGTCAGGCAGCACGACCTGGGTACCGTCACGCGATATCTACGTTGGCGACCTGGTGCTGCCATCAGGCCGCGTCATGGTCGGTGACCCGGTCTCGAGTGACGATATGCTGCTTTTTGATTGGGGCCTGAAGGCTGGCCGCTACCCGGTTCACGTTGTGACCGCGCGCCCGCGCTATCTGGGTGAAGACTGGGCTCGGCCTGCATGGGCGGTGCTGATGCTGTCGGGTGAGCCGGTGACCCATTGGGCTCCCGCTGTGCCGGTCGGCCACGCCATGAAAGAGCTTCCGCCGGGAGATGCCTTCACATTCGCAACCGACGCGGGAACCGCAGGCTTCGCATCACCTGAGACCATGAATCGTGTGGACGCAAATTCGCAGTTTTATGAATCCCTCGCCAATCGTGAGGAGGCCAACGCTTATCTTGGGGTTCTTCTTGCCGTGGACTCCCAGACTGGCACGAACCTTTTCGCGTGCGGATCAGGCTTCGGAGACGGCGGATACCCCGTGGTGCTCGGTCTCGATGCCGAGAATCGGCCCGCGCTGCTTCTGTCCGACTTTTCGATGCTTGACATGGACTACGGCGGAATCCACGCCCACTGACTCTCAACAAAAACCTGGTTGCCAAATTGGAGATGCAACGGATTCCGAAACCAAAGACCAGTTGTAGGTCGGAAGGGAGCGGGAAGGGAGGGTTTGTTTCCCGGTCGAAGCTACGCATCAAGTTCGACAGCAAGGTCGCCTGAACGCATGCGCATCAGCGACGCGTGCGACCCGATATTCGTCTAGTCGATCAATTCTCCGGCTTCGGCTCGCGAACGGCGCCGCCACAGCCACACCTCGGCCCCGGCGGCGAGGACTAGAAAGGCGATCACCGCCACGGTGATGAGCGTGTCATTGAAGTTGAGGATGGTCAGAACCGCGACGGAGATGAGGATTGCCCAGCGTATGAGAAGAGCTGCGCCTCTCTTGGCTCTCTCCTCTGCAGGGTCGAGCCCGCGCTGGAACTCGCCGGCGCGCATCTTCGCCTGGAACTCGGCGAGGATCAGGTCGGGATGACCGGGCTGGCTGAAGTTCTCGCCCACGGCTTCAGTATGCGGCTCGCACCGACTGAGGAGCGGATCGAAGCGCAAGGCCGCTGATGGGCCTAGTGGGATGAACATATCTGGGAGCGGGAAGGGAGGGAAGCCAACCCTCACGAAACTAAGGCTCGTCTACAAGAGCAAGGTAGCGTAGACCGATGGCGAAATTGCCCGAGATCCGCTACGTCAGGCGGTGATCCGCCGCGTGAATGGCAAGCTGTCTGGATAGCGGAAGGGGAGGTGCTTGACACGCTTGATGGCTGGGTTCATAGTCCCGACACGCCGGCACGTCATCTGTACGGCCAGAGGCAGGCCTGAAGGACGCGACTTTGAAGCGTGCAATTGCGGTTCCGGTTCTTTGTTTGCTCGCATTCCTGTTCTCTGGACTTACCGTCCAAGCTGCAGCGCCCGAACGCATACCCTTGCCTGTACCGGATCCTCGGTTCTTCAGTTGCGGAACGTTTCAGCTGATGGCGAACTTCCCTGCCAATCAGGAATACGCAATGATTTTCAACCGTACGGACGGGACAACCAGAGTGATCATCACCGGGCGACTGGTCGTGAAATTTACAAACCTGACCAACCCCAACAACACACTGACCGCCAACATCAGCGGCCCTGGTTTCGACACGTTGTATCCGGATGGCACCGAGATCATCGTAAATGTCGGCGTGCAATTTGCGGGCACCGTGTCTGCCGGACGTGGTGTGCTGACGATATATCCCGACGGTCGGGTGACCTTCAACATGACGGGCCATACTCTAGTAGACGTCTGTAGTGCGCTGGCCTAGTTAGTCTCAGCTCAGCGAAACCGGCGCCCAAGTCGTGGGGGATGGCGGAGGTCCGCCCCCACGAGGTCGTGAGACCTTGCCAAGAGCGGGAAGGGAGGGATTCGAACCCTCGAGGGAGCTTTACACCCCCTACCCGCTTAGCAGGCGGGTGCTTTCGGCCACTCAGCCACCTCCCCGGGGCATCGGGATCGTCGTTCGATTCTATCCGCCGTGAAGGCTCCGCATACTTAACGCCCGATGGAGGCACCAGGAGGCCCAGGAGCACCCCCGATGTGGGGTCCCGGTCGCAAGATGGCGTTCGGGGCAGCACCTGGTTCCAAGAGCAAGCTCTGGTACACGCTTGTCGATGGCGCCCTCAGCGAGGTCTTCTTTCCCTCAATCGATCGCGTCGCCTTGCACGAGCTTCGCTTCTTCGCCTCGGCGGGCGGAGCGCCTCCCGTCGACGACGCGGGCGACGGTGAGCACCGCATCACGTGGTTCGTCCCGGGCACGCCTGGTTTCACTGTGGACAGCACGCACCACGAGTACCGCCTCACCAAGGATTTTTTCTCGGACCCCGAAGAAAACGCTCTCCTGATCAGCGCGACTTTCACTCCTGAGCTCCCTGACGTGCGGCTCTACATGCAGGCCTCAGCCCACTGGCAGCCAGGCACCGAAGGCAATTTCGGCCAGGTCCTCGACACGCACCCGCCCGCCTTGTTGATGCGCCAGCAGGACGTGTGGATCTGCATAGTCGGGCCTTTCAGTCGCGCCACCATCGGCTACTTCCAGAGCTCCGACCTGCAGGTCGACCTGCACGATGGGGACGGCTACCTCACAAGCTCATACGACCGCGCCGGGCCTGGCAACGTTGCGGTCGGCGCCGAGATCGGCATCAGGGCGGGAGCATTCCAGATCGCCATCGGCTTCGCGCACTCGCGCGCCGATGCCGAAGAGGTGGCACGACAGGTGCTGCAAAAAGGCGCTGGCAATGTGCGGGCGGCGTTCGAGCGCGCGTGGCGCGGCCTCTCCGATCTGCCGCAGGCCCTAAGCAAAGTGAGTGGTGACGAGGGCAATCTCGCACGCGCATCGCTCGCGGTGCTTCGCTGCCTCGAGGACAAGTCCCATGCCGGCGCTTTTGTCGCGTCCCCCTGCTCCCCGTGGGGCGAGAGCAATCACAACGGCAACCACGTCTATCACCTCGTGTGGCCGCGCGACCTGTGCCGGATCGCCACCGCCTTGCTCGATTCGGGCGACAAGCCTGCGGCGCTGCGCGCCTTCCGACATCTTCAATCGCGACAGCGACCGGATGGCGGATGGTTTCAGAACTGGTTCGTCGATGGGACGCCACACTGGACGTCGACCGAGCTCGACCAGGTAGCGCTGCCGATTCTTCTCGCGTGGCGACTCGGGGTGGCCGGATGTCTCGACCACGACCCGTACCCGGTGATGGTGCGCCCGGCGGCTCAGTTCCTCCTCCGCGAGGGCCCGCTCACGCAGCTGGATCGCTGGGAGGACCTCGGCGGATTGTCGCCCTCGACGCTTGCCACTTGCGTTGCTGCACTCGTCGTCGCGGCCGAGTTCGCGCACGAAGCTGGTGAGCACGTCGCGGCCGGCCATCTCCGCGCTGTCGCCGACTACTGGAACGATCGCGTCGAAACGTGGTGCTCCACGCCTGCCGGCCAGTACGTCCGCCTCGCCGCCGATCCGGATCACCGGCCGACCGAGGGCGCCATCGCACCCGAGTTCCTCGAGCTGGTCCGATACGGCCTGCGCCGGCCGAAGGACGAGCGCATCCTGCGCAGCCTCCAGGGTGTCGACGCGACGCTGAAGGTGAGCCTGCCCGCCGGCCCCGGCTGGCGCCGCTACGCGGGAGATATGTACGGCGAGAAGGACGATGGATCACCTTGGGACGGCAGCGGAAAAGGCAGGGCGTGGCCGGTTCTGACCGGTGAGCGAGCACGCCATTTCTTCTCCATGGGGCTGCCCGCGGCCGAGATAGTGCGATCGCTGGAAGGATTCGCGGGGCCGGGTCTCATGTTGCCCGAGCAGGTCTGGGATGCCGCCGACAATCCGGCCCGCGGGCTTTACTCCGGTCGTGCCACCGGCTCGGCAACCCCACTCGGTTGGGCGCACGCCGAGTACCTCGAGCTGCTCGTAACGATTGCGCTCGCAGGTTTCCCGGACATCGTGCTGCCCGCGCGCAGGCGCTACACGGAGGGTGCGTCGCAAGAGCCCGCATTCGTCTGGACGCACCGCCACCAGATCACTCGCCTTGCTCCGGGACGACGCTTAAGAGTGCAGCTGCCACGTCCGGGCTCCGTCCATTACACCTTCGACGAATGGAAGACCTTCGGCGAGGTCGAGGCAGTGGACACGACCCTTGGGGTCTGGGTCGCCGAGGTCCCGTCCAACAAGCTGGCGGCGGGCTCGACCTTCTCCTGGACCGCCCACTACATGACGGGCTGGGAAGGAAAGAACTACACCCTCAACGTCGAGTAAATCTGCCCCCACCTGCGGCAGGGAGGTTAGCGCTCTTCGGGTGCGTCCAAATCGTCGAGGCGAAGTTCGTTGGCGCCGTCTTCGTCGAACTGGCTGTGGAGCTCGCCGCAATCCGCGCAGCGGTAGTACTCGCCGACGAACCCCTTGTGCCACACGGCATAGCTGACGATTCCCGGTTCCTCGACGAGGATCTCCTGCTCGAGACGGTAGATCACCTGCTCCCAGCCGCCCACCTCGATCTCGTCGTCGAGAATCACCAGACAGTAGGGATGAGGCTCTCCCCAGATCATCGTCACCTCGCC
>DATLPO010000114.1:0-14915 GCA_035535675.1 Candidatus Limnocylindria bacterium | reverse complement strand
TAAGGGCGGCCGACGCGAAGCCTGCCGCCGACGCCCTGGCGGACTACAAGGCGGCCGGCCAGGTGCTGGTCACTGACGCAGTCTTCGGCGGCCTCGTGTACGGGGTGCAGCAGTACCTGTCCCATCCGTACGTCAAGGGCGTCGGCGGTAACGCGCTTTACGACTTCTACTGGACAAGCGCCCGGGTACTAAAACACTAGTCCTCCCCGCTCGCCGGGGAGGTGGCTTCCTTTGGGGTCCCCGCGCTCTTGGGGCGTGGGGTGCCCCCGGAGGGGACGTCCGGGCTTGTTTAGAGCTTCCCTGCGAAATGGCACGCCGCGACGTGGCCGCTTGCTTTCATTTCCAGAGGGGGTTCCACCTCGGCGCAGATCGGCAGCTGCGCGATCGGGCACCGCGTGTGGAAGCGGCAGCCGCTTGGAGGGTTGATCGGCGAGGGGATCTCACCCTTGAGGAGGATTGGCTGGCGGTGGGCCTCGATCTCGGCATTCGCGCTGGGGATCGAGCTCAGCAGAACTTTGGTGTAGGGGTGGAGCGGCGTGTCGTAGACGTCTTTGCTGGTGGCGATCTCAACGATCTTGCCGAGGTACATGACCGCCACCCGGTCACTGACATGGCGCACCACCGAGAGGTCATGGGCGATGAACAGGTACGTGAGCTTGAACTCGGCCTGAAGGTCCTCGAGCAGATTCACGATCTGTGCCTGAATCGACACGTCGAGGGCGGAGATAGGCTCGTCGCACACAACGAGGCTTGGGGTCAGGACGAGTGCGCGGGCGATCCCGATCCTCTGCCGCTGACCGCCCGAGAACTCGTGCGGATATCGGTTCGCGAAGTCTGGGTTGAGACCGCAGACCTTCATCACCTGCTGCACTTTCTTCTCTCGCTCGCGGCGATTGCCAAGGCGAAAGTTCTTCAGAGGCTCCGCGATGATGTCGCCCACCGTCATCCTGGGATTGAGCGACGCATAAGGGTCCTGGAAGATGATCTGCATCCGCTGCCGTGCCTGGCGCAGCTCATTGCCCCTCATCGTGGTCAGCTCGCGATCTTCGAACTTGATCGAGCCAGACGTGGCCGGGTGCAGCTGCATGATCACCCGCCCCAGCGTTGACTTCCCGCACCCCGACTCACCGACCAGGCCAAGGGTCTCGCCGTGCGCGATATCGAAGCTGACGCCGTCCACCGCCCTTACGACAGCGCGGCCAAACCCGCCCCCGGTTGGAAAGTGCTTGACGACGTCTTTGAGCGAGACCAACGGCCCGTCCCGGTGCGTCGGGACCACCGCGAGTGGCTGGCTCACGTCTTCAGAGCCTGAGCTTCTTTCGTGACATTGCTCATCAACACCCAGCAGCGGGCATCCTGCCCGGGAGAGACCTCTTCCAACGGCGGCTCCTCGCGGGCACAGCGCTCGACCTTGAAGGGACAACGCGGATGGAATTTGCAGCCCGATGGCAGCCGCGCCAGGTCCGGTGGCATGCCCTGAATGCTGATCAGCCTCTCGTGCCGGCGCTCGTCAACGCGTGGAACCGAGCGCAGGAGCGACCAGGTGTACGGGTGCTCAGGGTGATCGAAAACCTTTCGTGTGGGGCCTTCCTCTACAACCCTGCCGGCGTACATCACCATGACCCGCTCGCAGAGACTGGAGATCACAGCGACGTTGTGGCTGATGAGGATGATCGCCGTCTTCAGCTCCCGGTTGAGATCCTTCAAAAGCTCGAGAATCTGCGCCTGAACGGTGACGTCGAGCGCCGTGGTCGGCTCGTCGGCGATGAGGAGCGAAGGCTCGTTCGAGAGACCCATCGCGATCATCGCGCGCTGCCGCATGCCGCCGCTGAATTGGTGGGGGAAGTCTCTTGCGCGTTCCTTCGGTGACGGTATACGCACGCGCTGCAGCAAGGGCACCACGCGATCCTTGGCCTGCTGCTTGTCGAATCGCGCGTGAGCGCGCATCGCCTCCTCGATCTGGAAACCGACCCGCAGCACCGGGTTCATCGACGTCATCGGGTCCTGGAAGATCATCGCCACGTCGGAGCCGCGGTACTCGAGGAGCTCGCCATCAGTCATCGAGACGACGTCGCGATTCTTGAACAGGATCTGGCCGCCGGTGATCTTGCCCGGTTCGGGAACCAGGTTGAGGATCGAGAGAGCCGTCATCGACTTGCCGCTGCCCGACTCTCCGACGATGCCTAGGGTCTCACCCGGTTCCATCTCGAAGCTGACGCCGTCAACGGCGTGGACAGACCCACTGCCGAACTCCGTGACGAGGTTGGTGACCTTTAGAAGCGGGGCGGTTATCGACGCATCCTCGGGTCGATCGCGTCGCGCAGCCCGTCACCCACCCAGTTGAACGCGAGCACGGTGAGGGACAGCGCAAGGCACGGCATGAGGACGATGTGTGGCGCGATCTGCAGCGCCTTATAGCCCTCGCTTGCCATACCGCCCCAGCTCGGCGACGGTGGCGGAACGCCAAGGCCGAGCAGGCTCAGGAAGGCCTCGAAGATGATCGCGGCCGGCACCAGGTACGTGGCCTGGACGACGATCGGGCCAAGCGCGTTAGGAAATATGTGGCGACTCATGATCTTGGTGTTTGACGTTCCGATTGAGCGTGCAGCCTCGACGAACTCGCGCTCCCGGAGGCTCAAGGTCTGTCCTCGAACCAGCCGCGCCATACCCAACCAGGCAGTGATCGCAATCGCCAGGATGATGTTCTGGATGCCGCGCCCGATCAGAACTACCAGGATGAGGGCGATCAGGAGGTCAGGCACGCCGTAGGAGATGTTGATCAGGGTCGAGATGACCACGTCGATCTTGCCTCGGTAGAAGCCGGCCAGCAGGCCGAGGACGATGCCGATGGCAGAAGCAACAAGGCTCGCGCCGACGCCCACTGAAAGGGCTATCGCAGCGCCGCCCATCACCCGGCTGAGGATGTCTCGGCCGTAATCGTCAAGACCAAGCGGGTGGGCCAGTGTCGGACCCTGGTACGTCGGTCCCAGCGCCTGGCGCCAGGTCGGGTACGGGGTCCATACAAAGGAGACGATCGCAGTGAGCAGGAAGATCCCGATTATCACGAGCCCCACCACCGCGAGGTGGTTCCTCGTCAGGCGCCGCCAGGCATCCTGCCACAGGGTGACTTGTTCCGGGAGCTCCTCAGAGCTAACCGGGGCCAGGAACTCTTCTGAGATCTCAAGAGGGGCCGGTACTGAAGTCGCCATCGTTTACTCCATAACCATCAGTAGCGTATCCGCGGATCAAGCACCGGGTACAGCAGATCGACCGCCAGGTTGGCCAGTCCCACGAGCGCAGCATAGAAGGTGAACACGCCAATGACTACGTTGTAATCGCGGCTCAGGATGCTGGTGACGAACTCCTTGCCCAGGCCCGGGATGCCGAACAGGAACTCGATCACGACCGACCCGGTGATGATGCCGGTGATCAGCGGGCCAAGAATCGTGAGCACTGGGATCAAGGCATTCCGAAGCGCGTGGCGCAGCACGACAACTCGAGAGCTCAGGCCCTTCGCCCACGCGGTGCGGATGTAGTCCTGCCGGATCACCTCGAGCATGCTGGCCCTGGTCAGCCTGGCGACGATGGCCGCGTAGGGCAGACCGAGCGCAAGCGCCGGGACAGGGATCTGCTCCGGCTTCCCCCAACCTATGTCCTCGTAGATCGTCCCGCCCGTCCACGCATAGAAGCCAGAGACGGTGAGCAGAATGAGAAGGAACGCCCAAACGAAGCTGGGAACGCTGTAGCCGACGACAGCGGTGGTCGATGCGACATAGTCCACCCATGTGTTCTGTCTGATCGCCGCAAGAACACCCAGTGACATGCCGAAGACCACTGTCACAAGAACCGCAGCGAGACCGAGAGTGAGGCTCACCTTTACCTCGCGCAAAAGCAAGGGAGTGATCTGGGTCCCCTGGTAGACCATGGACTCACCGAGGTCGCCGTGCACGAGCCCCGAGATCCAGATCACGTACTGCTGCGTCCATGGCAAGTCCAGGTGGTACCTGTGCAGCAGGGCGGCCTCAGAAGCAGGGTTGTTCCGCCGCTCGCTGGCCAGCGCAGTGCCTGGGAGCTGGTGGATTCCGATGAACACGATGGAGGAAACCGCAATAGCGGTAAAAGTGATCAGCACCAGCCGCTGCGCCGCGTAAATCAGGGTGCCTCGGCTCACGTCCCTCCTGTCAAACGATACAGCAGAAGGGGGCCCACCGGAACTCGGTGGACCCCCTCCTTCGAATTAACTGAAACCGCCGCTTAGCTGTGCTGGAGGAGGCGAATGCCTTCCCAGGGGAAGTCGTAGAGGCCGTTGTAGCCGGCGCCCTTGACGTAGCTCTGAACCATGTACGGCTGGGTGCCGTAGTCGATGGTCATCCAAACCTGGTCGTCGACCAGCATCTTCATTGCCTTCAGGTAGTCAGGCATCGCTGCGTCGATTGGCTTGGCGTCAGATGCGTTCGTGAGCGCGTCCATCGCCGGGTTGCAGTAGCCCTCGTCGTTGCCACGCCCGATCGGGGCCTGGGCGCACGAGAACAGGTTGCCAAACCAGTCCTGGGGGTGGTCGTAGTCGATTCCCCAGCTCTGGCGGCCGATGACGATGGTCTTGGTCCTGCGGTCACGCTGCAGGGTCGGGAAGTCAGACGGCGCGAGCTTGACGTCGACGCCAAGGTTCGCCTTCCACTGCGCGACAAGGTTCTGCGCGCGCTTGTCGTTGCCGGCGCTGGTGTTGTAGCGGTAGGACATACCCTTGACCTTGCTGCCTGTCGGGTCCCACTTCGTGTAGAGGTCCTTCGCAGCTTTGGCGTCGAACTTGGCATACGGGTCGCCGTTGTCGCCGAGGTAGCCCCTGAAGCCCTTGGGCACAGGGCCGCCGGTCGCGGGCTGGCAGGTGATCGCGTGCGCGCACGCGATGTCGGCCAGCTGAACGCGGTCGATTGCCATCGAGAACGCCCTGCGGCCGTCAAGGCCGGGGTCGTCCGGGTTGGTTGTCGGGTCGCCAGGCTTGGTGCCTGCCTTCTGCGCGAAGGGGCCGCTGGTCATAAGGAAACCTACGGCCGTTGAGCGGGCTCCGGTGTAAACGGTGAGGAGCTTGCCCTTGACTGGGTCGTTCTTGTAGCGGAGAACGTCGTCGGGTCCGGGGCCGTTGTTGGCCATACCGACCATCTCGTAGCCCTGGGACTCGAACTTCTTGACGCGGGACACGTCGTCGATACCGATGTCGACATGGACCTTGGTCAACTTGCCTGTGTCGCCGCCCCACCAGCTCTTGACGGGCTCGAAGTCCATCGAAGCGTTCGGGGTGCGGGCGGTCATCTTGAACGGACCGCTGCCAATGTACGAGTCGACCTTCTCTGTCCAGTGGAGGTCGCCGGCCGCGTCGATCACCTTCTGGTCGAGGACCTCGGTGGCGGTTGGCATGGCGAGCATGCTCAGCCAGTATCCGGCCGGGGCAGTGAGATCTGCCTTGAGCGTGTAGTCGTCAGGCGCCGTAAGGCCTGAGATTGTCGTTGCGGTTCCGGCCGCGACGTCGGCCGAGCCCTTGATCGGTGCGAGGTTGCCGGCGTACGAGCCGTTGAGACGCACCGTTCGGGTCCACGACCAGACCCAGTCTTTAGACGTGATCTTGTCGCCGTTCGAGAACTGCATGTCGTGCCGCAGGTGGAAGGTGTAGCTCAATCCATCTGTCGAGACATCGGGCATGCCGGTGGTACCGTCGGGCACAATGTTCAACTTCGTGTCGAACTTGTAGAGCCCGGTGAAGAGCTCGCTGATGAACGTGATGTCAACAGCCGAGTCGACCTGAGCGGGATCAAGACTGGTCATGTCGTTGGCCAGACCGAAACGCAGCGTCTGGTCAGAGGCCAGCGCCTCCGACGAGGTGCCTCCACCGCCACAAGCGGTTACCAGCCATAACGCACTCACAGCAACGGCTAGTGAGCGAAACTTGGAGCCTCGCGTCATACATCCTCCTCTGGATACAAACTGCAAGGTAGGCGCTTGAGAATTGCTGCCTGCCTCGGGTGTCCCATCGCCCTCTTCCCGGCCGGCCGGGGCGAGAGTGCGCCGACGACGGAACTGCCATCCAGTGATGGCCACACCGCTACTCCACCCACCATTTTTGGGCTTGGAGGGGTGTATGTCAAGCTCCGGGCTCCCTCGCCGCCTCTCCCGCTCGTGGGATGATCGGCTCGTGAGCGTGATCGGAACCAGCCGGCGAAGGCTTGAGGGAGCGGAAAAGGTGTCAGGAACCACTCGGTTCACTGCCGACCTGGAGCTCCCAGGGCTGCTTCACGTGCAGCTCGTCCTCAGCCATCTGCCGAGCGCCCGGATCCGCGGGATCGACACGGCCGCGGCAAGGTCTGCGCCGGGCGTGGTCGACGTGGTCACCGGAGCCGACCTCCCTGGGGTCAGCGCACCTAGCCCCGAGAAGCCGCTTGCCGTCGGTCGCGTCTTCTTCGTTGGACAGCCGGTGGTGGCAGTGATCGCCGAGAGCGAGACTGCGGCATCCGACGCTGCGGCCCTCGTCGATGTCGATTACGAAACCCTGCCGCCGGTGATGGATGCCACCGCGGCGATGCGAGATGGTGCCCAGACGGTGCTGGACACCGAGGAAGAGGCGGACGAAGGCGATGCCGCAATGCACGGGGCCGCGACGGAATCCTCAGGTGAAGCGCCGGTCAAACGGCCGCCCAACGTCAGCGGAGTCGTCAGCTTGAAGCGCGGAAAGACCGAGGCCGCCCTTAAGTCAGCAGATGTTGTGGTGAAGGCGAAATACAGCCTCGCCGGCGTCCACCACTCGCCGATGGAGCCGCACGTCTCGATGGTGCGTCCCGAGCCTGATGGCGGCATCACCATCTGGGCGCCGACTCAGGGACCGTTCGCCGTCCGCGATGAGATGGCGAAGCTGTTGGGCATTCCTCCGCACAAGGTGCGGGTAGTCCCAATGCCGGTGGGTGGTGGTTTTGGAGGCAAGGTCACCCTCCTCGAAGCGCTCCTTGTGCTGCTCGCGCGGCGGACCGGCAGGGCGCTCCGTTTGAACCTGACGCGACAGCAGGTATTCGGAGTCGCACGCCCCGCGCCGGCGGCGAGCTTCGACATCGAGCTCGGCGCAAAGCGCGATGGGACCCTTGTCGCGCTCCGAGCGACCTATCACTACGACAACGGCGCGACCGCCGGATGGCACGGCGGAATCACCGCGTCATTTCTCACCAACACGTATCAGATCCCCAATTTCGAGATCACGGGTTACGAGGTCTCGACGAACAAGACTCCTGTTGATGCATACCGAGCGCCTGGCGCTCCACAGACCTACTTCGCCCTCGAGTCGGCGATTGACGAGCTGGCTCTCGAGCTGAAGATGGACCCGATCGACCTGCGCCTTCGCAACGCGTTCCGCGGCGGCGACATGGGCGCCGACGGCAAGCCGTGGCCGGCCATCGCGATGGTCGAATGCCTTGAAGAGGCGCGGAAGCATCCCATCTACACGAAGCCCTCGGCCAAAGGCGAGGGAGTTGGGATCGCTCTCGGGTCGTGGGGCGGCGCGCGAACCCCATCCTCCGCGGGCTGCCGTGTGGAACCTGACGGGACGCTTACGGTCCACGTCGGAACTGTTGACGTCAGCGGGTCGTCGACAGGGCTGGCGATGATCGCCGCGGAGGCGTTCGGCATCTCGATCGAAAAAGTGAGGGTGGAGACCGGTGACACAGGTGTCGCGCCTTACGGCCCGCTCGCCGCCGGCAGCCAGGTCATTTACAGCATGGGCGGCGCTGTCCACGAGGCGGCTGTAGAGGCGAGGCGGCAGCTCCTGGAAATCGCCACCAACGAGCTGGAGGCGGCGCCCGAAGACCTGGAGATCGTCGACGGGCGCGTGGCGGTACGTGGCGTGCCTGAGCGATATGTGGACGTGACAAAGCTCGTCGCGCTGAGCACAGAGTTCATGGGCCGCTACCGACCGATCCAGGCCAGCGGCCGATCGGCGGTGCTCGAGGCGTCGCCACAGTTCACAGTCCACATCGCAAGGGTCAAGACCGACGCCGAGACCGGCGCGTTCCAGCTCACCGGCTACGCCGCCATCCAGGACGTGGGTCGCGCGATCAACCCTCCGGAGATCGAAGGGCAGATCCACGGGGGCGCAGTGCAGGGTTTGGGTCGCGCGCTTGGTGAGCAGCTCGTCTACGACGGAGAGGGCCAGCTCCGGACTGGCAGCTTTCTTGACTACGAGATGCCCACTGCGGACCAGCTGCCTGATATCGATGTGCGGCTGGTCGAGGTGCCGTCGGCGGTCGGACCACTCGGCGCCAAGGGTGTCGGCGAGCCGCCGGCAGTGCCGGGAGCTGCCGCCATCACCAACGCTCTGGCTCGGGCTACAGGAATCAGGGTGCGGGACCTACCGCTCGACCGCTCGGCATTCGTGAGGTAGGTCTTCCTTAGATTGCGGGCCATGGGCATCGCCGACGAAGTGGCTGTCTCCGTCGAGAGGGCAAGTCCCTCCTCCTCGATGCGCGCTTACGTCGGGCGCACTCTACCGTCCGTCTCTCCGATTCTTGTCTGTAATCGGGCGCCCAGCGAGCCTAAGCCTGAGGGAGGCTTCAAACGCGGAGCCGGTGGAGTAATCACCGCGTTGCTGACCCTGGCCGATGCGACCGAGGCCGATTGGGTCGCGTGCGCACGCAACGATGACGAGCGGCAGCTTGTCGCAGCCCAGGGTGCGGATGTCAGAGTCCCGCTGCTGAACTCAACGGGCCGGCTGCACTACGCGATGCCCAGCAAAGAGCAGTACGACATGTACTACGGAGTGTTCGCCAACCCCGTTCTCTGGTTCGTCCAACACTACCTCTGGGATCTCGGCAACGAGCCGGTCATCGACGACCGTATCCACCAGGCGTGGGAAGAGGGCTACGTCGAGGTCAACCGTCAGATTGCGGAGAAGGTGATCGAGGTCGCTCGCGGGGCGCCGAAGCGGCCCCTTGTGATGGTCCACGATTACCAGCTCTACCTGGTGCCTCGGCTCGTCCGTAAGGCACTGCCCACTGCGATGATCCAGCACTTCGTGCACGTACCCTGGCCGACGCCACAGTACTGGAAGGTGCTCCCGAAGCCAATGCGTGATGCGATCCTCGAGGGGATTCTCGGCTGCGACATCGTCGGATTCCAGTCGAGCCTCGACGTGCGCAACTTCCTCCTCACCTGCGAGGAGAACGCGGGGCTGCAGGTGGACGAGAAGGAACGGGCGGTTCTCTACGGGGGTCGCGTCGTCTATGCACGCCATTACCCGATTTCGATCGATGTCTCGACCACGTCACGGCTCGCCGCATCACGAGGGGTCAAGCGCCAGGAGCGTGAGCTGGCGACGTGGCGCCCGCAGCGCCTGATCGCACGCATCGACAGGACCGACCCTTCGAAGAACATCGTTCGCGGTTTCATCGCATACGACAAGCTGCTTCGCTATCACCCCGAGCTGCGTGGCCAGGTCCAGTTCTGGGCCTTCCTGCAGCCATCGCGCCAGGACGTCGCTGTCTACAGCCGCTACGTTCGCCAGATCCGGCAGACCGTGGGTCGCATCAACAGCGAGTTCGGTTCAGAAACTTGGCAGCCCGTCCGCCTGGAGATCGGCGAAAGCGAGCGCAAGGCTGTCGCGTCGCTCAAGAACTTCGACGTGCTGCTCGTCAACCCCGTCTACGACGGGCTCAACCTCGTGGTCAAGGAAGGCGCGCTCGTCAACACGACCAACGGGGTGATCGTGCTGTCAGAGAATGCCGGCGCGCATGAGGAGCTGCACGCTCACGTGCTGTCGATCAACCCGTTCGACGTGGAGGCCACCGCGGCTGCGATGTACACGGGTCTCACGATGAGCCTGGATGACAGGCGGCGCTTGAACGACGGCGCGCGCGAGGTGGTGCGCGCCAACGACATCACGCGGTGGATCAGCCGGCAGGTACAGGACCTTCGTGACCTGGTAATGACCCCAGTGCGGGCCTAAGACCGCTACTCACGGCTCCCCTCCCGGCCACGCTGATGCGTGGCCTTCCTCCCCCCGCAAAGCGGGAGGAGGATCCGGGCCGGGCTTATCGGCCCGGCCCTGCGCGACCTGGTAATGACCCCAGTGCGGGCCTAAGACTGCTCGCGACCTACGGATGACGCCGGTTCGAGCCTAACCTCCGGCGGTCCTCTGCGCGACGTTGCGTAGAACCGTCGAGCCAACCTCCTGCGGTCCCCCACTCCGCGACGCTGCGGAGAAACGCCGACGCCTCCGCCGGGCCGTCGACCACCAGGTCGCAGTGCTCGAACAGGTCGAGCGGGACCTCGGTGGAACCCACTCCGACGCACAGGTGCGGGATCGAGGCTTTGCTCGAAGCATCGAAAACCGACCTGTCGTTTTCGTCGTCGCCCATGCACACAAGTCCACCTGGGTTCAGGCGGATGAGCAAGTCTTCGAGAGCGTTGCCCTTTCCGGCGTCACTCGCGTGGACCTCGATGACCTTGCGACCAAGGCCACCGTACAGGCCCGTCTCATCTAGCAGCGGCTGCAGGATGGCAAGGACCTCCTGGCCGCTGATCGGCGCGTTTCGGAAGTGGACTGCGCTGCTCGCGGGCTTGATCTCGATCCACGCCCCAGGCACGGTGCCCAGCAGCTTCGCCGCCTCGGCATTGAAAGTCTTGAGAGCGTGGAGCTCCTCGGGCGTTGGCGGGGGAAGTCCGCTGTCACCGATCATGACCGCTCCGGGGACTGAGATCAGACCGTTGAGCTCCGCGTTTGTACGGCTGCTGAGGATGACGACCTTCTTGAGCACTGGCGCCAGCCGCCGAAGGGCGTGCAGGGAATCGGGCAGCGGGGTGGCCAGCGTCGGCTCGGGGACGATCTCGGCCAGCGTTCCGTCGAAGTCGGATACAAGCAGGAGCTCACTGGGCCTGATCGAGTACAGCGCTGAGTTCAGCCAGACCGCGGCGATATCTCCGGCTTCGACACTCACCCCCCCAATCTACGTGGAGGGCATGTGGCGCTGCACGATTGAATCCAACTGCAGCCCCTCCGGCAGGGTGCCAAACGAGTGCCCCCAGTCGCCGCCCAGGCGCGAGACGCAGAACGCATCGGCGACTGCCGGGTCGCCATAGCGCACGAGTAGCGAGCCCTCCAGCACAACGGCCATGCGCTCAACAAGGCGCCGCGCCCCTGCCTCGGCGCCTGCCCCGTTCGAGAGCTCGTTCTTCAGGTCGTCGACCGATCGGTCGAGACGTGGGTCCGCGCCTCGCGCCTCTTCGACTTCGGATATGAAGGCAGTCACCGATTCCGGTTCGCGATCCATCGCGCGCAGGACGTCGAGCGCGTTGACGTTGCCCGAGCCCTCCCAGATCGAGTTCAGGGGCGCCTCGCGATAAAGGCGAGGCATTATCGATTCCTCCACGTACCCATTGCCCCCGTGGCACTCGAGCGCCTCGCCCACGAGAGCGATCGCGCGCTTGCAAGTCCAGTACTTGCTCACTGCGAGCGCGAGGCGGCGGAAGTGGGCCTCAGTGGAATCGGCGGCGCGGTCGAGCGCGCCGGCGAGTCGCATCATCAGAACAGTCGTCGCCTCTGACTCGACGGCAAGATCCGCAAGGACGTTGACCATCAACGGCTGTTCGTTGAGGAGGCGGCCGAACGCACTCCGGTGGGCAGTGTGATGGGTGGCCTGGGCGACAGCCTGCCGCATGAGTGAGGCGGATCCGATGATGCAGTCGAGGCGCGTGTGGTTGACCATCTCGATGATCGTCCTGACGCCCTTCCCCTCCTCCCCCACCATCCACGCGACAGCGCCCTCGAGCTCGATCTCGCTCGAGGCGTTGGATCGGTTGCCGAGCTTGTCCTTCAGCCGCTGGATGTGGAACGCATTGCGGCTCCCGTCGGGAAGGACACGTGGGAGCAGGAAGCATGAGAGCCCACCCGGTGCTTGCGCCAGGACGAGAAATGCATCGCACATCGGAGCTGAACAAAACCATTTGTGCCCGGTGAGCTGATACTCGCCGTCCTCGCCCGTGGGGATCGCGCGCGTGGTGTTCGCGCGAACGTCGGAGCCGCCCTGCTTTTCGGTCATCGCCATGCCGAAGAGGACGCCGCGTTTGGAGGCGTGCGGCCGCAGGCCGGGGTCGTAGTCGAGAGTCGTCATCAGCGGTTCCCATTCGGCAGCCAGCTCGGGCTGCTGTCGCAGCGCCGGAACTGCCGCATAGGTCATCGAAACGGGGCAGCCGTGGCCTCCTTCCACCTGCGACCAGACGTAGAAGCCTGCGGCTCGCGCCGCATGCGCACCGGCGCGGGGCTCGCGCCAAGGCAGCGCGTGCAGTCCGTTGCCGATCGCCACTTCCATGAGCCTGTGCCACGCGGGATGGAACTCGACCTCGTCGATGCGATTGCCAAACCTGTCGTGGGTGCGGAGCTGCGGAGGGTTCGCATTGGCCTGGAAGCCCCAGGCGATCGCCTCCTCGGTTCCCGCCAGCCTTCCCAGCTCCCGCACCATGTCCTGCGCCCACGAGCCGCCTTCGCGCTCGAGCGCCTCGCGCAGAGGGAGGTCAGCGTCGAAGAGGTTGTAGTTGACGAGGGGCGGTGGCTGGTTGGTCACCATTGGCGCTCACACAGTCTGTGCTTTGTGGCGATTAGGGCGAGAAGCGCAGCGTCGTGGTGATCATCCTGTCGAATGCGGCGGTCAGGTCCGGTTCCTTCGGGTAGTGGTCGTACTGCGCGAAATGCGTCTCTCCCCCCGTCACAAACGTGTAGACGACCTGGACGGTGCCCTTCGGCGGTGGCAATGGCAGGCTCTTGGTGACGAGGTACGTGCGCCTGGTGCCCCTGATCCCATCGATCACAAGGGTCTTCGACGACTTCCTCGTCCCGACATACATCCCCGAAGCGCCGGCCTCGGCTGACACCTCACCCGGCACACCCCAGACCATCATCCGGGCGCCATACGGCTCCGGATTGCAGCCATTTGGGTTGATCAGCCAGGTGAAGGCGCCATGGCTGTTGTTCGACTCGCAATTCACGTATTTCCAGCCGGAGGGGCATTGGAATCTGTAGGCGCCGCTGCGGTTGCGGATTGTCACAGGACATTCGGCGAGCCGTGATGACGGCGACGGAGAGGAGGTCCGCGGCGCGCTCGCGGGAGAGTTGAGCCGGCTTCCTGAGCTCTGAGTCGTTGCCGCCGGCGCGACGCAGGCCGAAAGGAAGGCGGCGCAAAGGACAATCGCTACGGCTTTCTTATCCAATCTCCTCGGCCAATTCAGCGACGAGGCGGAGTTGCTCTTTGCGCGCTGAGTTCTCCAACGCCATCGGGGAGACGATCAAAGTTTCCACGCCTGCGTCTTTGTAGGCACGAATTCGATCGCGCGCTTTGTCGCGTGTGCCGGTGATGCTGACCGCGTCGATGAGGTCATCCGGAAGAGCCATCGCCGCCTCGCTCTTCCTTCCGGCGAGGTAAAGGTCCTGCACCTCCTGCGCGGCAGCCTCGAAGCCATAAGAGGACACGAGCCGGTTGTAGAAGTTCTGCTCGCGCGAACCCATGCCCCCGACGTAGAGGGACAGCATCGGGCGCATCGCGTCGCGCGCGGACTGCGCGTCGTCGCTGACCATCACGTTGACGGTTGGGCAGATCCGGAAGTCGTCGAGCGAGCGCCCGGCGAGCGCGGCGCCCTCCTCGAGCGGTACCCGCAACGACGAGGTGTGCTCGGGCGAAAAGAAGACTGGGAGCCAGCCATCTGCGATCTCGCCGGCCAGCGCGACGTTTTTCGGTCCGAGTACCGCGAGATAGATGGGGATCTTTTCCTGCGCGGGCCGGATGGTGAGCTTGAGCACCTTGCCCGGACCATCTGGGAGCGGCAGCTCGAGGGTTTCGCCATGGAACTCCACCTTCTGGTGAGCAAGCGCCATGCGCACGACAGCCACGTATTCGCGAGTGCGCTGCAGCTGCTTGGCGAAGCGCACTCCGTGCCAGCCCTCTGAGACTTGAGGCCCCGACGAACCAAGGCCGAGCAGGAATCTGCCGCCTGACAGCTGGTCGATCGTCGCCGCCGTCATCGCAGTCATCGCCGCGCTGCGGGCTGGGATCTGGAAGATGCCCGCGCCGAGCTTGATGCGGCTCGTGCCGGCCGCCAGCCAGGCCAGCACCGTTGCGGCGTCCGAGCCGTACGCCTCGGCGGTCCATATGGAGTCGTAGCCGAGCTCTTCGGCGGTGCGCGCGATGTCGAGCTGGTCGGCGGCGGTCACGCCGAAGCCCCAGTAACCGACGCTGACGCCGAGCTTCACCTACCTATTCTGGCGTGGATCTCGCTCGTGGCCCGGTCACTGGCCCGTAATAAGGAGCGTCAGCAGGAAGATATTCAGGCTCACGATCACAGCGATCACCGCCGTCGCGATCAGGGTGGTGACCCTGTGGTTAACCAGGGTGCCCATGAGCCCGCGGTCGCGGCAGAACAGAAGCAGCGGTATCAGCGCGAACGGGATTCCGAAGGACAGCACCACCTGGCTGAGCACGAGGGACCTCGATGGGTCGAGCCCGATTGCGATCACTATGAGAGCCGGCGCCATGGTGATCGCCCTTCGCAGGAAAAGCGGGATCTTGCGGCGGATGAACCCTTGCATGACGACCTGGCCCGACAGGGTGCCGACTGATGACGAGGACAGACCAGAGGCAAGCAACCCGAGGCCGAAGAAGATGTCAGCGCCGTGGCCGAGCCGCGCGCCGAGGGACGTGAACGCGTCTTCGAGACTTGCGATCGGCCCGATGTTTTGCCCGTAAAAGGCGGCCGCGGCGATCGTCAGCATCGAGATGTTGATCAACCCCGCGATGCTCATCGCGATGATCACGTCCCATCGCTCGAAGCTGAAGATCTTTCGCTGCTGTTCTTCGGTTGCGCCGACGACTCGGCGCTGCGTCAGGGCTGAGTGCAGA
>DATLPO010000113.1:0-83118 GCA_035535675.1 Candidatus Limnocylindria bacterium | reverse complement strand
AGTCTATAACGGGATGTTGCCGTGCCAGCGGGGGTTGCGGCGACGCTCCTTCCGCAGGGCGATTTTCAAGGCGCGGATCAACTCGGTGCGGGTGCGGCCAGGCTCGATGACGTCGTCGATGTACCCGCGCTCCGCGGCGATGTACGGGTTGGCGAAACGCTCCGTGTAATCGGCGACCAGCTCGCGCCGGTGGACCACTGGGTCGGCGGCGGCCGCCAGCTCGCGATGAAAGACGATGTTGACGGCGCCTTCCGGCCCCATGACCGCGATCTCAGCAGTGGGCCAGGCGACGTTGAAATCCGCGCGGATGTGCTTTGAGCACATGACGCAATAAGCCCCGCCATATGCCTTGCGGGTGATCACCGTCAGCTTTGGTACCGTCGCCTCGCTGAACGCGTAAAGGAGCTTGGCGCCGTGGCGGATGATGCCGCCGTACTCCTGCGCAGTCCCGGGCAGAAAGCCTGGTACGTCGACGAACGTGACCAGCGGGATGTTGAACGCGTCGCAGAAGCGCACGAAGCGAGCTGCCTTCACCGATGCGTTGATGTCGAGCGCCCCCGCCATGACCTTTGGTTGGTTGGCGACCACACCGATCGGATGGCCGTCCAGGTGCGCAAAGCCGACCACGATGTTCATTGCGAAATAAGGCTGGACCTCAAAGAAGTCCGCGTGGTCGACGACCATCCCGATGACATCCTTGATGTCGTAGGGCTCCTTGGGGTTGTCAGGAATAACGGTGGCAAGGCCCGGATCGGCGCGCTCAGGATCGTCCGTCGCCGCAGCGGTCGGTGGTTGCTGTTCGCAGCTCTGTGGGATGTACTTGAACATTCGGCGCACCTGCGCGAAACATTCGTCCTCGGTTTCAGCGAGGAAGTGCGCGACGCCTGACTTGACGTTGTGCACCTCTGCGCCTCCGAGTGAGTCGAACGTCACATCCTCGCCAGTCGTGACGCGGATTACCTCTGGGCCCGTGATGAACATGTAGCCGACCCCGTGGACCATGAATGTGAAGTCGGTCATTGCCGGCGAATAGACGGCTCCCCCGGTGCACGGGCCCAGGATCAAGCTCAGCTGCGGGATCACTCCGCTGGCCTCCACATTGCGCCAGAAGATTTCGGCATAGCCGGCCAGCGACACAACGCCTTCCTGAATGCGGGCGCCGCCCGAGTCGTTAAGGCCGATGATCGGGATTCGGTTGCGAACTGCGAGGTCCATCACCTTGATGACCTTCTCGGCGAAGACCTCGCCAAGCGAGCCACCGAACACCGAGGCGTCGTGGCTGAAGAGCATCACGTCTCGCCCGTCGATCTTCCCCATACCCGTCACCACACCGTCACCAGGCACGCGTTTCGACTCGAGGCCGAAACCCTGGGCCCGGTGGGTGGCGAAGATGTCGATCTCCTCAAACGAGTTGCGGTCCACCAGGCGTGATATCCGTTCGCGCGCGGTCAGCTTGCCTTTCGCGTGCTGCTGGTTGAATGCCTCAGCATCCCCGTGCCCCGCTTCGTACTTGCGCTGCCGTAGCTGGTTGAGCGGGTCGACTTTGCGGCTTTTGCGCTCAGACATCTCCGGACTTCTCTTCGAACATCCACCGGTGGCCCTCGAGGTCCTCTGCACGGTAGCGCCGGCCGTCGTCGGTCGTCTCTGGCTCCGAAAGAATCACTGCTCCGGCTGCTCTCGCACGCTCGCAATGAGCGTCGACGTTGTCGACCTGGACGAGGACCCCATCGATGATGTATGGGACCCTCGACCACTTACGGGCCACTTCACAGTTCTCGCGATGATGCTTCGGGCCCTGGTAGTCCGGCATCGGCGTGGCGAGCATGATGATCCCGTCCCCTACCTCGAGCTCGCCGTGGGTGAGGGCTCCGTCAGGTGAGATGCGGCGGTCAGCCTCCACGAAACCGAATGCTTCGATCAGCCAGTCCATGGCCGCCGTGCCGTCCTCGTAAGCAATCATCGGGACCACAAAAGTCATACGTCATCTCCTAGCGTGTATCAGGTGACCTGGGAAGGCTGGTGCTCGCCAAACACACCCCGAAGCACGTCGCAGCACTCCCCGATGGTGATGTAGTCGGCGAGAGCTGCCTTGAGCAGCGGCAACAAATTTTCCGTACTTCGCGCTGCCCGCTCGATCGCCGCGCTGTGACGTTCCAACGTGCCCTGTGGCCGTCCGGCGCGTAGCAGCTTGAGAGCGCGGGCCTGGCCGGCCTGGTGGCGAGGGCTGATCTTCGTTATCTCGACAACGTCAGAGTTGGAACCTACGAAGCGGTTGACTCCAACCACTACCCTCTCACCCGATTCAATCCGCTTTTGCATCCGGTAGGCGCTTTCTGCGATCCGGCGTTGGGTCCAGCCGGACTCGATGCACGCCACTGCGCCGCCGCCTTCGTCCATCTCGGCCATGATCGCAAGCGCCTCCTCCTCAACTCTGTCGGTGAGGTTCTCGAGGTAGTACGAGCCGCCCAGTGGGTCCGCTACGAGCGGAACCGCAGTTTCATGGCCGATCATCTGCTGCGTCCGCAACGCCAGCTCGGCGGCGCTCTCCGACGGGAGACCGAGTGCCTCGTCATAGGCGTTGGTGTGAAGTGACTGGGTGCCGCCGAGCACAGCGCTCATCGCCTCGAGCGCAGTCCTCACCACATTGTTCAGCGGTTGTTGGGCGGTCAGCGTCACGCCCCCTGTCTGTGTGTGAAACCGCAGGGCTTGCGAGCGGACGTCCTTGGCTTTGAACCTGTCGCGCATGATTCGCGCCCACATGCGTCGCGCGGCTCGAAACTTCGCGACCTCCTCGAAGAAATCCATGTGGGAGGCGAAGAAGAACGAGACACGTGGCGCGAAGTCGTCAACGGCGAGGCCGGCCTCCTGTGCCGCATCCACATAGGCGATCGCATGCCCGAGCGTGAGCGCGATCTCCTCTGCTGCCGTCGAGCCGGCTTCGCGGATGTGATAGCCGGAGATAGAGATGGTGTTCCAGTTGGGGAGGTTGCTCTGGCAGTAGGCGAAGAGGTCGGTCACCAGCCTCATCGACGGCTTGGGCGGGAAGATGTAAGTCCCGCGAGCCGCGTATTCCTTGAGGATGTCGTTCTGGACCGTGCCGGTGATCTTCTCTGGCGGACACCCTTGCTTTTCCGCCACCAGCTCGTAAAGCAGAAGCAGCATCGGGGCTGTGGCGTTGATGGTCATGGACGTGGAGACCTTCTCCAGCGGGATTCCCTGGAGGAGCGTCTCCATGTCCTCGAGCGAATCGATCGCAACCCCCACCTTTCCCACCTCGCCGTTCGCCATCGGGTCGTCCGAGTCGTACCCGATCTGGGTGGGCAGATCGAAGGCAACCGACAGGCCGGTCTGCCCCTGCTTGAGAAGGAACTTGTAGCGCTTGTTCGACTCTGCGGCGGTGCCGAAACCCGCGTACTGGCGCATCGTCCAGAGCCGGCCGCGATACATGTCCTTGTGGATGCCTCGTGTGAAAGGGAATGTCCCGGGCGCCGGCTCCTCGGCGCGGCGATCCTCGTCCGTGTAAACAGGCTTCAGGGGCATGCCACCGTCGTTCAGGACCTCTTTCATGTTTCGACGAACTCGGTCAACACCCCGTTCAGGCTCTTGGGGTGAACGAATGCGATGAGCGACCCGTGCATGCCCATCCGCGGCTCGGCGTCGATCAGCTCGCAGCCCGCCGTCCGCGCTTCGTCGAGCGCCTTTCGGATATCGGTGACCCCATAAGCGACGTGGTGCAGGCCGGGGCCGCGCTTCGCCAGAAACTTGCCGACCGGCGACTCGGGTCGCGTCGCGCTCATCAGCTCGACCTCCCCGTCTCCGGTGCGCATGAATGCAGCCTCCAGCCCTTCCTTCTCGTTGACCTGGCGGTGGACGAGCTCAGCGCCGAGGGCCGCTCGATAGAGGGCGATCGACTCGTCGAGGTCCCCCACGGCGATCCCGACGTGGTGGATGCGCGTCAGCACGGGCCTATTGTCACCGTCAGTAGGTGTACCAACCCTCTCCCGTCTTGCGGCCGAGCTTGCCTGCTTTGACCTTGGCCTCCAGCTGTGGCGATGGTCGGAATCGCTCCTCGCCGGTCGTCCTGTACATGTGGAGGCGCGCGTTGTACGTGACGTCCAGGCCGCTGAAGTCACCCAGGCGAAATGGACCGAGCGGCCAGTTGAGCCCCTTCTCCACAGCGGTGTCGATGTCCTCAAAGCTGGCGACCCCGGCGTCAAGGAGCCGGTAGGCCTCTTGAGTCGCCGCATGGAGGATGCGATTGACGATGAAGCCGTCGATCTCCTTGTTGATGAGCACCGGCGTGCGACCCATCTCTCGAGCCATCATCATTGCAGCCTCCACCGCTCGGTCGGATGTTTGCGGGCCACGGACGATCTCGACGAGGTCCATGACCAGCACGGGGTGGAAGAAGTGCATGTTCACGCAGCTCTCAGGCCTGCTTGTTGCATCGGCGATTTTGCTGATGCCCATCGTCGAAGAGTTGCTAGCGAGGATGGTCTGGGCAGACGCCCGGCGGTCGAGCTCCGCGAAAACCTCGCGCTTGACGTTGAGGTCTTCGAATACGGCCTCGATCACAAAATCCGCACCTTTCAGCGCGTCGCCAAGGTCTGTCGTCGCGATCACCCGCGCCAGCGCTTCATCGGCGTCGGCCTGCCCCAGCTTTCCTTTTTCGACGCGGCGCATTACATGGCCTCGATTGGACGCTGCAGCTTTGCTCAGCTGCTCCTCGCTCTTGTCGTGCAGCCGAACATCCACTCCATTCAGCGCCGCCTGCTGGGCGATCTGGGCGCCCATGCTACCCGCCCCGATGACGGCCAGCATCGTCACTGCACTGAGAAGATTCGCGTCACCGAGTTGAGGGTCATGATGTTGGGCAGGAGTCCGTCGATCTTGAGCTTGCCTCGGAGCAGCTTTCCCGCCACTCCCCTACCGACTTCGTCGTAGTAGACAGGCATCCCCAGCAACCCGATTTTCAGGTTGCTCAGGCTCATGACAGTCTCTGCATCAGTTCGGATGGTGATCGTGCGACGCGGCTTGAGCCCGTTGTGGACTGTGAGCTTCCCACCCTTGAAATCCAGCGTCACACCCTCGTCGATGTCCGTGACCCATATGCCGACGCGCGCCACCAGTGAATCGAAGTCCTGCTCTTTTTCAGGGCGGCTGAGAACGTTGGCTTCGATCAGGCCGCCGAGCATCGACGCGAAGGCGCTCGGTTCCGCGTCGGCGTAATCGACAAGCTGTCGATCTTCGGTTTTTACTTTTCGTCGGGCCATTCGACCGGGATCCGAGTCGTGCACTCGGTCATTTCCTGTGACGCTTTCGTGTAGCGAACGATTGTCGGCAGATCGCCTTTCAGCTTGAGCTTGCCCTGAAGCATGCCTTTGGTCGCGTCGAGCTGCTTGGTAGCGACCTCCTTCCAGCGCGAGTAAGGCGCGGTGATAACGAAGTCGCACTTCTGGGCGTCGGCAGCGGGGCCGACCTTGACGTCTCGCGCCTCGCCGTCGAAGAGGTCCATGACGATGCCTCTCGCGTCGGCGAAATGCTTGTCAGGCTCGGCCTCGACGACCAGCCCGACCGTCCATTTCCAACCTTTGCCGGCGGCCTTGTAGGCAGATGATTTGTTGACCTCGTCCTTGAATGCTTCGGCCCACTCGGCCGAGAAAGCCTTGACCGCCATGTTCTCCTCCTCGTCCCAACCCGATGTCGTCTTTTGAGAGGCTACGCTACACCGGCCCGCAGAGGTCGCCCACCGCGACGCGGCCCGGGGCAACGACCGCGCAGTACACCCCCATGCAGGTATCGCTTGTCTGCGTGAGAATCCGCAGGAGCTCTGGGGATGTGGTGGTCGTGTCAGGGTCCCGAGTGATTACAGCGCAGCGCTCGCACCGCTTGACCACCTCGAGCACAGCGGTGCCCGCGCGGATGTTGCGCCCGAGCCATCCGACCTCCTCCTCTGGCTCGAGGCCGTCAAGGTACAGGTTGGCTCGAAAGCGCCTGCGATCGACCGCGAAGCCCGACTCGAGCTCGAAAGCAGCGACGGTAGCCAGGTTTACCACCAACACTTGCGAGTCGTCGAAGTTGGTCCCGGCCCTGTCGCGAAGAGTAAGAGGGCGTGAGACAGCTTCAGCGAGCTCCGCGACGAAATGTTGATCGAGATGCCGGCTCTCGCCGGCAGGCGTCGCCACTTCGACCCCATGTGAGGCAAGCCGCGCCTTATAGGTCATGAGGCGAGCGTCCTGAGTGTTCGTCAGGAGCTTGCCCGCCCGGTTCACGGTGCCGTCAACCAGGGCCCAACGACGGTCGCCGTCCAAACCGCTGTCAGTCAATGAGACCGAATCCAGGGTCTCGCCGGCCATCGACTTGACGGGGTAGCGCCAGATCTCGGCGACCTTCCCAACCACGCGGCAAAGAGTACCGACCCACCGCACTCGGCCGGCTTTACGATCACCAGGTGACCGCGAACGGTCAGCCCTTTTACGAGCCGTTGTCAGCGCGCGACGCTTGGTTCTTGTATGCCGAGCGGCCGTCGACGCCGCTCGACCTGGGTACCGTTTACGTGTTCGAGAGCGGCTCGCGAGTACCAGGCGGGCGTGGCGCCCTTGGGATCGAGGCGACGATCAGGGAGCGCATCCACCTGGTCCCGCGCTACAGGCAGCGCATTCACCGCGCGCCCCTCAATTTCGCCCATCCGGTTTGGGTCGACGACCCCCATTTCGACCTTGGCGCGCACGTGCGCCGTGAGGTGCTGCCGCCCCCGGCCGATGGCGCAACTCTGCGCAAGCTGGTGATGCGAATTCTCTCGCGCCCCCTCGACATGCGCAGGCCTCTTTGGGAGATGACCATCGTGACCGGGCTGAGCCACGACCGCGTAGTGATCGTCAACCGCGCTCACCATGCGATGGTCGACGGCGTCTCGTCTGTCGACATCCTGACGCTCCTCCTCGACCTCACTCCGGAGAGCTATACCCCGGAACCCCTTGAGGTGGACTGGTGGCCGCGCGCCGCGCCGACCAGCTGGCAGCTGATCAGGCCATTGCTCTGGAACGTCGGCGCTCAACGCAAAGATGAGAGGACGATGGTTCCGGCGGTGTGGAACACCACTCGCGTGCCGTGGAAGAGCCTGTTCACGCTGAGCGGCAAGATGGTGAGCCGGCGACCTGATTTGTTCTTCAACCAAAGGATCGGCACGCAGCGGACCGGCCGCGGCCTGAAAGTACCGCTGTCCGCTTTCAAAGCTCTGAAGGAACGGTTCGGCTGCACAGTCAACGACGCTGTCCTCGCAGTGGTGTCCGAAGGCCTGCATCGTTGGTTCAAGCGCCGCGGCGAGAAGGTCCCTGAGCGGGTGCGCGTTTTCTGCCCCGTGAGCGTCCGCGTCGACGGCGACCGCGGCCGTCTCGGCAACCAGATCAGCGGGATGGTGCTGGAGCTACCGACCGGCGATCTCACCATCGAGCAGCGTTTGCGAAGCATCAAAGTAACGACGGGCGACCTAAAGCGGACCCGACAGGCGGTCGCAGCAGACAAGCTGGCAGGTCTTGCCGACTGGGCACCGCCGACGCTCCTTGTCTTGGCGGGACGTTTGATGTCCAACCCGCAGGGCGGCGCCAACATCAACGTGACCAACGTACCTGGGCCGCAGTTCCCGCTCTACTCAGGCGGGGCCGAGCTCCTGGAGGTGTGGCCCTTCGCGCCTTTGTATCCGTCGATGGGTCTGGGTGTCGCGATCGTCTCGTACAACGGAGATGCGTACTTCGGGTTGACGGCGGACCCGGGCATAGTGCCCGATGTCGAGGAATTCACCGCCATGCTTCGCGAAGCCGCCGCCGAATGCGCGGCCCTTGCCGCAGGAGCTCAATCGGCCTGAGGTTCAGCTCTCGAGTGTGAAGCGGATGGTGTTCGCGCCGATGGCTATAAGGTCACCGTGGCCAAGCTGCTTTTCAATCACCGGCTCGCCGTTCACGAGCGTTCCGTTCGTGCTGCCGAGGTCGCTGATCCAGAAAGCGCCGCCACGCACCTCGATCCTGCCGTGCCGGCCTGAGGTGGCGGGATCGCCCACCACCACGTCGTTGTCAGGCGCGCGGCCAACAGTGACCATCTGGTTCGGAAGCGCAACGATCCGCCCGGCGAAGGGCCCTGATTCGAACGTGAGCTTGGCGGGATAGCCGGCACCAGCGGCGATCACCTCTGGGGGCAGCGCCCGCAGCGATACCGTTTGCTTCGACTCCGCGGCGTCCGACGGCTGCCACGCGGGAATGATCGAGGTGGCTTCTTCGGAGAAGTTGGGCTGTGCGGGCGGCTCGCCATTGCTTGGCGCCTCGGTGGGAGCCCCGTGCGGCCAGGCGATGATCGTCTCGACCACCCGACCTGGCGAAGGAGCTGGCGCCGAGGCTGATACTTCAGCCGGCTCGGGAAACGCGGGCTCGGGCTCGTGCTGGGCCGGCTCGGCGGCAGGCGCGACAGGTTCTGTGGCGGTCGCGACTGGCTGAGGTGCAGCCTCAGCACTCTCCGTCACCATGGGCGCGGGCTCTGGAAAGACCGGTTCTGGCTCGGGGAATACAGGCGGGGCGTCCATCTCGACCGGACTGGGCGCCGCCGGCGGTGCAGTTGCCTGCCAGCTGTCAGGGGGTGCTTCTTGCGGCGCAACCGCGTGGACCTCGGCAAAGGGCTCTGCATCGGGGATCGTTGCAACTACGTCGGCGTCAGGTGGTGGCTCGACGGCGACGTCGAACGGCTCCGCATCGGGGGCGAGCACGACTGCCTCGGGGTCGACTTCAGATTCGACCGCGTGGAGCTCGGCGACGACGGCCATTTCCGCAATCGCGGGCCAGGCCTCAACCGTTTCCTCCATGTTCGTGAGCGCGGCCAGGTCGCGGGTCACGAGAGTCTGGGTGTCGGTCTCAGGTTCTCCGGCCCGCGCCATCTCAGGCTCGGGCGCCCGTGCAGGCTCTGGCTCGAGCGGCCGCTCGGACGCAGAGGCGCCGAGAAAGCGTTCGTACCAGCCGGCAATGCGCCGCAAACGTTCGACTCGACGATCCGGCCGGCCGCTGCGCGAGACGTCATGCGACTCCTCTGGGAACCGAACCAGCTCGACAGTCTTGCCCAGCAGGCGCATCGCGCCGAACAGTTCCTCGGACTGGGAGATGGCGCAGCGCAGGTCCATCTCTCCGCAGGTCAGAAGTAGCGGCGTCTTGATGTTCTGAACGTATCGAATCGGAGAGCGACGCCAGAGTTCGTCGAGGTCCGGCCAGGGTGGCGGACCGAGCTCCAATGTGCCCCAGATCACGATGTCGTGCTGTGCGTATTCGCTCACCAGGTTGGAGATCGACCGCATCGAGACCGCTGCCGCGAAACGGCCCGTCTGGCTGATCACCCAGTTCGTCATGTAGCCGCCGTACGAGCCCCCGCCGATGCCCATTCGGTTCGTATCGACGGCGCCCGTCCGTTCAATGAGCTGATCGACAGCTGCCATCAGGTCGATGTAGTCCTTGCCGCCCCAGTCGCGGACAACTTCTTTGCGGAATCGCTCGCCGTATCCATCGGACCCTCGCGGGTTGGTGTAGAGAACCAGATATCCCATCCCCGCCAGGATCTGAAGCTCATGGAAGAACGCCCATCCGTACTGCGCGTGCGGCCCGCCGTGCACCGCGAGGACTAGCGGGTGCAGCTTTCCGGCGTCGAACTTCTCGGGTTTGAGGAGCCACCCTTCGATCACCCAACCGTCCGGAGCAGTGAACTGGTGGCGCTCAGGCTGCGCGACATAACGCTCGCGAAGCCACGGGTTGAGGTCCGTCACCCGGGCTTCAGCCCCCTGCATGACGATGTGAAGCTCGCCAGGGTTGCTCGCGTCGGACGCGCATAAGGCGAAGGCTCCCGGCTTGACGTCGAAATCGAAGATCCGCCGCGAGCCGCCGGCCTCGGGCCACACGTTGCCGTCGAGGTCGCACGAGTAAAGGCTGGTGACGCCCGGGCCGCTGGAAAGAAAGTAGACGCGATTTCCGTCCTTCGACCAGCGCAGGCGGAAACCGCCGTGCCCACCTCGCATGTCTGAGATCACGGTGTCGCTCACCGCCTGGTCGAGCGAGAGTGTCAGGCAGCGAGGAACGCCACCGGCCGACGGCACGATCCACAGCCGTTCGACAAGGCCGCCTTCGAGGCCATTCGGAGCAACAAACGCGACCAGGTCCCCGCGCGGCGACCACGAAGGCGAGCTCAGGTAGTAGCCGCCCGTGAGCTTTTCCCGATTGCCGCCTAGAT
The DNA here is from genome assembly GCA_035535675.1 of Candidatus Limnocylindria bacterium. Taxonomy (GTDB): domain Bacteria; phylum Chloroflexota; class Dormibacteria; order Dormibacterales; family Dormibacteraceae; genus Palsa-872. The sequence continues at coordinate 72,864 of DATLPO010000113.1, read as the reverse complement.
CGACCACGTAAAGGTTGAGCTCTCGCTGTAAGTCAGAGTCGTGCTCCGCATTCCCGGCCACGACCAGCCTCGTGCCGTCCGGCGACCAGTCAAAGCTCGCAACATCCCATGCGCCGCGCGTCAGCTGTTGGGGCTCGCCTCCGCCGGCGGCCGCTACGAAGAGGTGATGGTTGCGGCCATCAGTGAACCCCTGGCCGTCGTGCTTGTAGTCGAGCCGCCGAGCCACCCTGACGACAGGCGTACGCCGCACCTGCTCCTTGCTATCCGGCGCCCTGGGGTCGTCGACCACCATCTCGGGGTCACCGACCACCACGCCGATGAACGCGACATACCTTCCATCAGGAGACCACGATGGACTGGCAGCTCCCTCGGGCACCGAGCTGAGCTGGTGCACTCCCCCGCCGGCAATGTCCAGCACGTAGACCTGGTCCGCCGCACCGGTCCGGCTCACAAAAGCGAGGCTCCTGCCGTCTGGCGACCACTCCGGCGAGTGATCGCGACGTGTGCCTACCGTTGCGTCGACTGGTTCCTGGTCCAGCAGGCGGCGGACGACAATCCGGCTCCTGTTCTGACGCGACTCCGCGTCTGCCCAGCCCACCTGGTAGGCGATTCGCTCGCCATCAGGGCTCAGGCGGACGTGGTCGATCCAGCGGAAACGGTAAAGGTCGTCAGCGCCAATGGGTGCGGGCACGGCGTCCCCCGATTGTAAGTGTGCCCAGCGGTGGCAGCGCGCCAATCGGCGGCAAACCTGGTCAGGGCGCGGACTCGTTTAGCCCGTCGACGTACCTCCAGGTGGTAAACCAGTCGAGATGGATGCAGCCAGTCCGGTCCTGGACTCGCCTTCGCGCGCCAAGGGCGCAGGCCGTCAGGCGGCTCTCAGAGGGTTTGGCTGGGGAGCGCTGGCAGGCCTGGTGCTGGTGACCTTGATGTATCTCGCGAACCTTGTGCTGGGGCTGCGGCCACTCCCGCAGCTGCTAAACCAGCCGCTGCTGTCCATCATGCCCGGGTTCGTGTTCGGGTTCCTGATCGACACGCTGCAACATGCCGGCAAGGTGGTCGAGGAGCTCGGACTCATCGTCGCCATGGTGGTCGGACTCGGCGTGCTCGGCGCGGCATGGGGCGTGGCCGGCCTTCGCTGGCATTCGCAACATTCAGCGCTCGCCTTCGCCGCCGCCGGCTGGGTCGTGGTGGCGCTGGTCATCCTGCCGATCTCCGGCGCCGGCTTTCTGGGCCTGGTCGACGGGCCGGCCACGCCATTGATCTGGGGCGCACTTTTTGCCGTTTACGGCGTCGTCCTCCAGATGGGCGGGGAAGCCCGAGGCGTTTCGGCCTCGACCGACCTCGGCCGTCGCCGGATGTTGGGCATCCTGCCGGTAACGATTGGGGTCGTCAGCCTGGGCGTGCTCTCGTTGCGGCTCGTGCCCGATTGGTTCAAGGCCATCTTCAACCCACCCGAGGCAGGCCTCCATGGCATCTCGCCCGAGGTGACTCCAGTCGAGAATTTCTACGTCGTGTCGAAGAACTTCAGCGATCCGACAGTCGACCTACAGACTTGGACACTGAGTCTCGGCGGGTTGGTCGACAAGCCTCAGAAGCTCTCTATGTCCGACCTTCGCGGACTGCCGAGCACCACCGAGTACGTGACTTTGGAATGCATCAGCAACAACGTTGGTGGCGAGCTGATGAGCACCGGCAGATTCACTGGAGTGAGCGTCCGCGATCTGCTTGCGCGGGCAGGTGCTCAAACCGGCGGAACGTGGGCGGCATTCAGCGCGAGCGACGGATACGCGGAGAGTCTTCCGCTCAGTCTCCTCCAGGGCGCTCCGGAGATCCTCGTCGCCTACGACCTCGATAGCGCGCCGCTACCGAGGGGGCATGGCTTTCCAGCCCGAATGTTGATTCCAGGCCATTACGGCATGAAGGGGCCAAAGTGGCTCACCACGATCAACGTGGTCGACCGCGAAAGTGGCGGGTACTGGGAGCAGCAGGGTTGGGACCACAACGCGGTGGTCAAGACCACCGCGCGGTTCGACGTCCCGCGGGATGGCTTCATCCTCAAGCAGGGGCTCGTGTCCCTGGCGGGCGTGGCGTTTGCGGGGACGCGCGGAATTTCCAGGGTCGAGTACAGCACCGACGCAGGCCAGACCTGGCGTGAGGCTTCCTTCAAGCCGCCCCTGTCGCCGCTGACGTGGGTACTGTGGCAGGCTGACTGGACGCCGGCCTCGGAAGGCGCGTACGACCTAAGGGTGCGGGCGACCGACGGCACGGGCGTCATTCAAACCTCGAAGACGGCTGCCAGCTACCCCAGCGGCGCGAGTGGATATCACACGGTGCGAATCGCGGTCTCTAAAGCCTGAGGGCCCCCATCCGGCTGCGCCCGCTTCGCCGGCGGAGCCTCCCTCCCCGGCGAGCGGGAGGGGTTGGTCCGGCTTGTGGCCGGACCTATGTGCCACGCCTTACTTCATGGTCCAGAGGGCTTTCATCGTGTCCCAGCCCATCTTGAACATGCCCTCCTTGCGGACCATCTTCAGGATGTTCGACTGCTTCTGCCACTTGGAAATCCCATCCACCCTGAAGAACTCGTCAAGGGCCTTGTCGGCGACCTGAGGGTACTTGGTCAGCATCTGAGGGTTGTGCTCGAGCAGGGGGACGGCGCCGTCGTACTTGCGCATATCGGCCATGATCCACGAGTTGTCGAGCTTGCCCTTGTATTCGGCGAGCCGGCGCTCGGAGAAATCGTCGACCTCTTTGGCGTGGATCACGGTCTCGCCGGCCAGCCGGCCTGAAACCATCGCAAGGTTGGATCCCTCGCGGTGGACCGGGTTCGACAGCATCGCGGCATCGCCGCAGACGAGGTAACCCGGGCCGTAAACCTTCGGGATCCCCCGGTGCCCTCCCTCCGGGATCAAGTGGGCGAGGTACTCGACGGTCTCCGCGCCTCGAAGAATCGGCTTCACCGCCGGGTGATTCTTGAAGTGCTCCATGAGGTCGTTGGGACTTCGAAGGGTTGCGTTGAACTCGCTCAATAGAGCCCCACCACCCACAGACAGTGTGTCCTTGTTCGTGTAGATGAACATGAAGCCGGACATGCCCATGGTCGAGTCGCCGAAGCATTCGATTGTGCAGCCCTCGCCCGGGTCGCAGTTGAAGCGTTCCTCAATCAAGCCTGAGTCGAGCTGCATGATCTCCTTGACCGCCATGGCGACCTCGTTGGGTCGCAGCTTGCGACGCAGCGGCTTGCCGCCGATGACGGTTTTTTCGAGCAGTCCCGTGCCGAGGCCAATGCCTTCGCACACGATCACCACATCCGCGAAGACGTCGTCTCCGCGGCCAGTCCCGACACCCACCACGCGGCCTTCCTTGACGATTAGTCGATCAACAACAGTCTCGGGAACGACTACAGCGCCTGCCTTCTCAGCCTGCTCTGCGAACCACGCATCGAACCTCGCGCGCAGTACCGAGAAGGAGTGAGGGTGCTCGCGATTGCGAAGGTTCTTGTAGTCGATGCCGATGGTCGCCTCCGGCGTCATGATCCACCGGCGCTCTTCGATGATGGGCCGCTCGAGCGGCGCCTGTTTCCAATCGTCTCCTACGATCTCCTCGAGGTAGTGGCTGTAGAGGATGCCGCCCATCACGTTCTTGGATCCGGGCTTTGCTCCGCGCTCGAGGAGGGCGACCTGCAGGCCGGCCTTGGCCATCGTGATCGCGGCCGCAGTGCCCGCGGGCCCCGCTCCGACAACCACCGCGTCGAACTTTTCGTCGTCGGCCATTGATGCAACATCGTAAGCCGTGAAACTCGTAGGGCTCACAGGAGGCGTGGGGTCGGGCAAGTCGACGGTGGCCGCAATGCTGCGTGAGCTAGGCGCCACAGTGGTCGACGCTGACGAAGCGGCACATGCCGTCTACGAGCCAGGGACCCAGGGTTTCGCGGCGGTGGTAAGGGAGTTTGGCGAGAAATTCGTCAGCGACGGACGCATCGACCGAAAACGTTTGGGCGAGCTGGTCTTCAAGGACGCTGACGCGCGGCAGCGTTTGAACGTGATAGTTCACCCGCTCGTGCGAGAGTGGATGGCCGCGCGGACCGCCGAGGCGGCTGAACGCGGCGCCGGGGTCGTCGTCCAGGACGTCCCTCTGCTTTTCGAAAATGGGCTTGAGCGGCTGTTCCCGGTGGTTGTGCTGGTCTGGGTTCCGCGGGAGGTTCAGATCGATCGCCTGGTCAGCGGCCGCGGCTTCAGCCGTGAGCGGGCCAGCGAGGTGATCGCCGCCCAGATGCCGATCGACGAAAAGCGCGCCCGAGCCCAGCACGTGATCGACAACAGCGGCGCAACGGAGTTGACGCTCGCCCAGGTGCAGCGTCTCTGGGAGGAGCTGGCCGGGTAGGCGCCCGGCGCAGCCGATCTAAGTCAGGCGGCTCCCTCTTTGCGGAGGGCGTCCAGGCGGCCCGAATCCACCCCTACCTCGGCGAGGATCTCCGCGGTGTGCTCGCCAAGCGCCGGCGGGTCAAGGCGCCGCCACTTTGCGCTTATCGAAATCGCGGGGCGTACCTCGACGCCTGTCCGCTCTCGGCTGATCAACCCTCTTGCAGCGACCTGGGGATGAGAGGACACCTCATCGAGGTCGAGGACCGGCTCGCAGCAGACATCGAGGCCGGCGAGCTTTTGCTCCCACTCGGAGCGCGACCTCGAGGAGAAGGCGGACTCCATGGCTTCGTGCACCCGGATGCCATCCTGCCCTTCGGCGAACTGGAGCTCGAACAGGTCAGGCCTTTCGATGGCGTCACACAGAGTGGCCCAGAACTTGGGCTCCAGGGCGCCGACGCTGTAGAAGCCGCCATCCCTGCAGGCATAGACGCGGTAGCACGCGTACCGACCGGCCAGCCGCTGGTCGCCTCGACTGACCCGCTCGCCGCCGCCGAGGGCCGCCATCGCGAGGGCCAGCCAGGTCACCGCCCCATCCATCATCGAAGCGTCGATCCACCGGCCCTCGCCTCCGCGCTCCACGCCGACGAGCGCCCCTAGAATCGCAACCGCCGGCTGAAGTCCACCGCCTCCGATGTCGGCGACCTGGACCGATAGCGGAGCCGGCGGGCCTTCGCGCTCGCCGTTGAGACCGAGCGCGCCGGCCGTCGCCATGTAGTTGATGTCGTGTCCGGCGCGCGCGGCAAAAGGGCCGTCCTGGCCGTAGCCGGTGATGGAGCACATGACAAGCTTTGGATTGCGCACATGGAGCACGTCCCAGCCGAGCCCCAGACGTTTCATGACCCCCGGCCGATTGCCCTCGACAAGCACCGAAGCTTGCTCGACGAGGCGAAGGAGCAGGTCCCGTCCAGCCTCCGACTTGAGGTTCAAGGTGAGGCTGCGCTTGTTGCGGTTGAGGGCGTTGAATAGGGCGCTCTGACCTTCGACGAGCGGGGGCGTCCAACGCATGAAGTCGCCTCCGGTGGGGTCTTCGACCTTGACCACGTCGGCCCCCATGTCCGCCAGCAGCATGGTGCAGAAAGCGCCAGGCAGGAGGCGGGTCAGGTCAAGGACGCGGATTCCGGTGAGAGGCATGTTAGAAACAGTAAAAGGTCCGGCTGATCGCCGGACCTCGCCGCGTCCGCAGCGGACGCGTTCGCGTCCCCTCCCCCATCCCGTCCCCCCGGAGCGGGGAGGGGACTTCGCAAACTCAGCGCGAACTGAGCTTCAACCGCGACATTTTGGGGGTCCCCGTGCGTTAATACGGCATGAAGGACTCCCGTTCCACTATGCGATCCAGCAACCAACATCTCGGTGAGATGACGATCAAGGTGCCCGCGCCGTTTGCGGGGATCTCTGATCTCGGCTTCACCGCCCAGTACCGGGCGCAGAACCTGAGTGAGCCTTTGCGCGATGTGCCCCTACTCATCGAAGGGCCACGCCCACCCATTCGGCGCCTGGCCGAGCTGCTTCAGCTTCTCCGTCACGCCGAGGCATCTGGATATGCATGGAGTGATCCCGTCATGCTCAGCGATGAGGTGGTGGTGCTCGCTTTTCGCGACCGCAGCCTCACCGGCCAAACGCTGTCAGACGGTGCCCAAGCGTCAGCAAGCTACGTGCTCAACCTGGTTCGTCCCGTCGTGTTCGCGTTCCTGAAGGACTGCGCGGGAATCGCCCATTTGCGACTCTCAGACGTAATCGAGATGCGCGTCAGTGCAGATGGCGCCCCCAACTGGGAGGTGGCGATGCCGCTGACCGATATCGTCGAGCCCAACGGCGACAGGCTGCTGTGGCAGCTGGCGGGTTAGAGCTACTTAGAAGGAGACGGAGAAGGGCTTTTCTTCGGGGTCGCCGTCGGCTTCGCTGAAGCGGTTGGCGATGGCGTTGGGCTCGTGACCACACCGCTCGCCCGAGGGCTGGCAGTGATTGGAACCGTCGGCACCGACACTGCGTTCGGGCCCTGATTGGCGAAATACAACGCCAGCGGCACGACGATCATGCCGACGACGACTGTCAGCACGAAAGTCACGGCGCCCCACTCCCGCCTAACGAAAGCCCAGCTCACGAGGCGTGAATTCTAACGAGACTCGCGGGCGGCCATGAGCCGAGGACCAGCCGGGCGCTCGTCAGTAGTCGTCCTCGTCCGAGCTTGCGACGCCTTCCTCTTCCTTCTTCTTGCGCTGGTTCAGGAGGCGAATGAAGTCCTGCGCCCGCGCGAGCGCCTTCCAACGCTCCGGGAAGAAATCCTGGACCAGGATCTGCTTGTCAGGCATCTGGTAGACCGTGACGCACCACTTTTGGAGGGTGCGCGAAACCTCAACCTCGAAGTCCTTCTCCGCGGTCTCATATTTGACAACTTTGTCGTCGTCGAATCTTCTTCGTCCTGAAACAGCCATAGGTAAATCACTCGGGCAGGAATTCGGCTCATTGAGCGTATTTCGGATTATAGCCCCGTACGAGGCGAATCCCCGACGGTGGCCGAGGCCCACTCGTCGAGGAGATCCTTGAGCAGCGGCCCCAGCTCCTCGCGGAGGCCTTCGCGCCGCATTGCCAGGGTGAGATTGGCCCTGAGGTAACCGGGCACCGTGCCCGTGTCGTAGTAGTCCCCTTCGAACTCGAGCGCGACCACAGGGTGAGCTCCGATGGACCGCTTGATGGCGTCGGTGAGCTGGATCTCGGTTCCCGCTCCAGGCTCCACCTTTTCGAGCTCGGCCATGACCCCCGGGGTGAGGACGTAGCGGCCGAGGATCGCAAGATCGCTCGGCTCGGTCCCGGGCTTCGGTTTTTCGACCATGTCGGTGACCTTGTGCAGCGGGCCCTTGCCGCCGTCGGTGGCCACCACCCCATATCTGCCGATATGACTCTTGGGAAACCGGCGGACGGCGAGCACGGTCGCCCCAGTCTTCAGGTGTGCATCGATGAGCTGCTTCAAACAGGGATCGCCGTCCCCGAGTATCACGTCGTCGGCCAGAAGGACGGCGCATGCCTCATCCTCCACGAGCCGCCTTGCGGTCCAGACAGCGTGCCCGAGCCCAAGTGGCTCCTTCTGCTGAATGTAGGTGATGTCGACGAGATCGCTGAGGCGGTCCACCCCCGCGAGGATGCGGAGCAGGTCGTCCCTGCCGCGCTTGCGCAGGTAGTGCTCCAGCTCCAACGAGCGGTCGAAATGGTCGACGATCGCTCGCTTGCCGCCTCCTGTGACCATGATCACCTGCTCGATGCCGCTGGCGATTGCCTCCTCGACGCCGTACTGGATGGTCGGCTTGTCGACCAGTGGGAGCATCTCTTTGGGCTGGGCCTTGGTCACCGGCAGGAACCGTGTCCCCAGACCGGCGGCGGGGAAGATCGCCTTGCGGACGCTGGGCGTGCTCATTAACGACAATCTAAGTGTTGGCGACATCAGACGGAATCGTGCCTGGGCTCGAAGGGCGCCTGGAACGTGTGGTCGAAGGCGACCTGCTCACCCATCACGTGGGCGGCAAAGGCACCTTTTCGACCCCGGCCATGATCGGACTCATGGAGTGGGCAAGCCACAAGGCGTTGAAAGGCCTGCTCCCGGACGGCCAGACCACGGTCGGGTACGAGGTTCACGTCCGCCATCTCGCTCCGGCGGCACCCGGCAGCACTGTCGTGGTGACCAGCAAGCTGACCGAGGTCAAGGGCAACAAGCTCTACTTCGAGGTGTCCTGCCACCAGGGCGACACGCTCCTGGGCTCGGGTACTCACAAGAGAGCGATAGTTCCCGCAAACTTCTAAAGCTGTGAGCGATGACGCCGAGCGAATCTCGCCGCGTGAGAGCGCGCACAACAAGGCGCGGGACAAGAAGGCTCGGCCCCCAAAGGTGATATCTGTCAATCCCGGCCTGAAGAAGCTGGCCCTGCACATCGCAACCAAGCGGCGCAGGCCGAAGGCCGGCTAGTTGAGAGAGGTCGGGTCCGAGATCGGCAGCGTCACGACAAGCTCAATCGAAAGAGCATCCCACGACCTCGCGGCGTACCTTCCTCCAACCCCGCTCCAGTACTCGCGAGCATTCACCGACAAGGCTCGCTGCCACGTCCACATCAAAGTCGAGTCGATCCAGCCGATCCGTGCTTTCAAGGTGCGCGGCGCTCTGACGAAGATCATGCGGCTCCATCCCGCGAAGGGAAGCGCGGGCGTGATCACCGCTTCGGCGGGCAACCACGGCCAGGGTGTCGCGTACGCCGCCGGCGTTTTCAAGATCCCTGCCACCGTCTACGTCCCCGAGACAGCCAACGAGCTCAAGGTCGAGGCGATCAAGCGGCTTGGCGCCACGGTCGTGCAGGCCGGCCGCAATTACAACGACGCCTACCTCGAGGCAATGCGTCACCAGGAGGAGGGCGGGGCAACTTTCGTCCATGCCTTCAACGACCCCGACGTCATTGCTGGACAAGGTTCGATTGCTGTGGAGCTCCTTCGCGACCTCGAGCAATTCGACACTGCGCTCGTTCCGATCGGCGGGGGTGGCCTGATCGGTGGCATCGCCCTGTACCTCAAGGAGATGCGCCCAAAGATGCGCGTGATCGGCGTCGAGCCCGTCGGCGCGGATGGGATGCACAGATCCTTGCAAGCCGGCAGAGTCGTAACCCTCGATCGCGTCAACACAATCGCGGACGGGCTCGCCGCGTCCGCTCCAGGGAAGCTGACACTGGAGCTGGCCCAGCGATACGTCGACGAGGTGGTCCTCGTTCAAGACGCCGAGCTCCTGCGGGCCATCCGTCTGCTGTTCGAGTGGGAGCACCTGCTCGCGGAGCCGGCGGGGGCGGCTGCCCTGGCGGCGTTGCTCTACCACTACAGCCCCGGCCCCAACGAGCGCGTGGTCGTCATTCTCTCAGGGGCCAACGTGACCGAAGAAGTGATGATCCGCGCCTTGAAATCGCGCTGACGGCGGCGAGGTCTACGTGTACGCTGGGGGCAACGTTCCGGCAAGCACGAGGCACAGCCTGTTAGGTGGGGGTTAACGAATGAAGGCGTATGTCCTGATCAACGCATCGCCTGGACGCGCGCTGGAGGTTGCCAAGAAGATGGAGGGGGTCGGCGGCATCACCGCGGCCGACGCCATCACCGGCGAGTACGACGTGATCGCTGTCTGCGAAGCGCCAGATGTGAACTCGATCGGCTCGCTGATCGTCGACAAGATCCAGAAGATTGACGGCGTCTTCAAAACCGTCACGTGCCTGGCGGTGAAATAGCTCTCCGATTAAATTAGTCAACGGGTTGCCCTAAGGCCGGATTTACTCCGGCCGTCACCCAAGCGCCCCACAGCCAAGCACCTCCAGGTGTCGCGGCAAACTGGAGGGGGTACCGCGGGGGAGGACCTGCGTCCTCACCCGCGCTTGTCACTTGCCTGGCGGTGAAGTAGCCACTGCTCGCACGCGCGGGTGTGCCCCAGGTAGCTGCGCCAGCCACGTGGCCATGTGCGGCATCTCCTGCTCGAAGCTGCCAACCGATGGCGACCAGGTCAGCTCCCGGCGGGAGTGCGAATCGTCGTAGTAGTGGGGCTTGCCGATGACATCGACTGCCAAGAGCCCTGGCCAAACCACTGCCCCCGGCGAGGTCACCGTCTCGGTGGCGAGGGCCTTCAGAAACGCAAGGTCGTATGGGAGCGAGGAGATGTTGGTGGGGATGCCGACAGCCCGTGTCGCCGAATCGAGCAAGTCACGCCACGTGGCGTCAAATCCAGCGACAAGGTAGCTGTGTCCCGGCCGGCCGCGGTCGGCGGCGGCCAGGCAAGCGCGCCCAATGTCACCGGCCCAAACGAAGCTCTGTAGGGTCCGTCCACCTCCGGGAAGCCACAGCCTGCCGCGGGCAAGCGAGCCCATCAACCGCGGGAGGATCCAGTCCTCGCCAACCCCGAAGACACGCGCTGGGCGAACGATGACGACCTCGAGATCGGCGGCGGCCTTGAGCAGCCATTGCTCCTCGAATAGTTTCAGGCGCTCATAGGCATGGACAGGACGTAGCTTTGCCTTCTCGTTCACCCGCGCGAAATGGTCTGGCCCGAACACGTCGGCAGTCGAAAGATGCACGATGCGGCGCACTCCTGCGTGGCGTGCTGCGTCGATGACACGCTTGAGGAGAGAAGGCGCGGCCCTGCGGTAATGCAGCCGGCGAGCCGGCGACCACGTCTGGGCGCAGATGTGGACCACGTCGATTCCGCTGATTGCGTCGCTTAGCGTCTCGTCATCGGCATCCGCGTTCAGCGCAATGACAGGGGCCTCGGCGGCCAGCGCATGGGAGACATGGTCGCCCAAAAATTCGCCTGCGCCGATGACCAGGTGCAATGTAGTCCCCGGATACTAACGTCTGAGTCGCGGACAGAAATCTCGGCGAGAGATTCGGTGGCCAGGGGTCTCTCCCACGACTACGTCGCGGGGATCCAGTGGACGGGCCGAGCACCGGAGCGCGTGCATCCGTCGATGCGTAAGCGACTTAGGGTTCATTTAAGTCAGGTACGCCTTCGCTGCAAGCCCGACGAGATTGCACGCTGAACCCTCTCTACCACCTGGCTGACCCTCTGGCCCACGGACCACCAGGCGGGCGGGTCCGGATGGATCGCCGGACCGATGGAAACGTCGACGCGGCTGAACGGGCGCAGGACGTCGGTCCCCCTCACCGAGACTGGACATACCGGCACGCCCGCCTGGAGCGCGAAATGGCCGATCCCGACTTTCAGCGGACGGAGCGCGCGGCCTCGTGAATAACGGCCTTCAGGGAACATCAGGACGATCCCGCCGCGGGCAAGGATCTGGTACACCGTCCGCAAACCGGCCTCGTCGAGCTGGCCCTGGTGCGGGGAGATCGGAAAGACGCCGATCAACGGCAAAAGGCGACGCTTCCACGCCCGATTGAAGACCGTGTCGCGCTTGGCCATGGTGAAGATCATTGGAGCTTCCGGGAAGAACGGGATGATGAACGCCGAGTCGAACCACGCTTGATGGTTCGCGGCGATGATGTACGGCGGCGGCGGGATGTTCTCGAGACCCGTGACCGTGACCCGGAAAAGCTTCGGCACCAGCCATCTCACGAACCCGCGCACTATGCGGTAAAGGCGCGGCGGCCTCTCGGGGTTCGGGTGGACGAGGGGATCGAGCGGGGCGTCGACCAGCGCCCGGTACTCAGGACCGGTGTACGACTTGTGGGGTGGTGGATTAGGTGGAGAGGAAATTGTCGAGGACGCGGTTGAACTCCTCGGGGCGTTCTGCCTGAGGAGTGTGGCCGGCGCCCTCCAACACAGCCAACCGCGAGTGCCCGATCAGTGCGTGAGCACGGGCGGCATGAGCCAGGGGGAACAAGGGGTCGTTGTCGCCCCAGATGAGCTGCACGGGCACTTTGATCTCACCCAACCTCTTCGATAGATCGTGATCCGCTGCCAGCAATGCCTTTGGCGTAACCAGCGAGCGGATCGTGGCCAGGTAAGCGTCGTGATAGCCGTCCGCCGCGTAAAGCTCGCGCAGGTTTGCGAAGTAGTCGTCATCCATAGTTCGTTTCAAGTTCCCACTCGCTCCGGCGTAGCGAGCCGCGATGCGGCGGATCATCGGCCGCGGCGCCAGGCGAACTGCGTCGCCGGCAAATTTCATGAACGCCTCGCCAATCCGGGGTAAGGTCAGCAATCCGTACGAGAATTGAACATTGGGACGCCCCAGGCCGAGCGCGTTGACAAGCACCAGCTTGCGGACACGCTTGGGGCGCTCGAGGGCCAGCTCTAGCGCGATGCGCCCGCCAAGGGATGCGCCAACGATGGCTGCCGAGCGCAGACCTCGATCGTCCATGTAGCGCTCGACGAAACGCGTGAAGTAGGGCACGCCATACCTGGCGCGAGGCTTCTCGGTCCTCCCGAACCCGGGGAGGTCAGGCGCGTAAACGCGGTGCCTGGCGGCTGCGAACTCGAGGTTGAAGCGCCATTCCATATAGCCCGACGAGCCGAGGCCATGAATGAACAGCACAGGAGCTCCGCGGCCGCCATGCATGTGGTGCACGCGCAGTGATCCCATCTGGACCATTCCCGGGTGCAGCGTTCTCGGAGGGCGGTTGAGGACCGAAGTGATCACTGCTTCGGAAGCATACGTGCGGGCTGCCGGATGCCCGAAACCTCGTGGCCCGAGGTGAACCGTGAGACCTTCGCGCCTCTGACGACGGTGACTGCGCCAGGGCCGGCGGCCAGCCAGCTCGCTCCATTCCAAACCGCGGCGCTCCGTTCGTCGATACCCACCAGGTCCAGGTCGGAGGCCGTGGCTTGCGCCGACTCGACCCACTTGTGCCCGAATGTGTCGAAATGCGGCAGCACTGCCGTCTTCGGAAGCAAGCCAAGGGCGTCGGCCGGCCGGCGATTGACGTGATTTGGCCACTTCGCGCGGACGAGCGTGTGACTGCACAGCGCCATCGCGCCCGCCGACGAGCCTGCGAGCGCCGCTCCATTGCACCATGCGACGAACATCGCAGTCCACACAAGCGAGCCCCGCAGGACCTCGGCAACCCACCCTGGATCGCCACCGACCAAATAGAAGAAGCCGCCGTCCCGCGCCCGCTTGGCGAGGACGTCTGAGTTCGCGTCAGCACGCTTCAGCACAGGCAGCTCCTGGAGCTCGACATCGAATTGCCGAAACCAAGCCTTGGCGTGGGCGACCGACTGCTCTGGCTTCTGGCGCGCGGCCGCCGTCGGGACGACAAATGCTGTGCCTTCGCCGGCCGCAGCAGCGAGCATGCGGTCCTGCTCCTCGTTGCCGGGGTTGAACTCGTCGCCTCCCACCAGGGCGAGCAGTCCGGGCATGGTCATAGTGTCCCGCGCCGGTGGATCCGCCGCTGCAAGGAGCCGCCGGCGTGGGGCACTTAGCATATGGCGGTGTCTGAAGACTCTTCGGTCAGGGTGCGAATCGCGCCGAGCCCTACCGGGTTCGCGCACCTTGGCACCGCCAGCACCGCCCTCTGCAACGTGCTCTTCGCCCGCGCGAAACGCGGTACTTTCGTGCTTCGCGTTGACGACACCGACCTCGAGCGCAACCGTCCCGAGTACGAGCAGGTCATCTACGAAGGGCTGCACTGGCTTGGCCTCGACTGGGACGAAGGCCCCGACAAAGGCGGGCTGTACGCACCGTATCGCCAGTCCGAGCGGCTCGACGTGTACAAAGAGCACGCTGCCAGGCTGCTGAGCGACAAAAAGGCTTACAGGTGCTACTGCACCGCCGAGGAGCTCGACGCGGAACGCAAGCAAGCGCAGGCGGAAAAGCGCCCGTACAAGTACTCACGCAGGTGCTTGAACAATCCGCCCGCCGGCCGCACCGAGTTCACTGTCCGCTTCCAGGTTCCGGGGGGCGATGTCAAGTTCACCGACATGATCCGCGGCGAGATGACCTTTGACTCAGGCCTGATCGGCGACTTCATCATCGTCAAGTCGGACACGTACCCGACCTACAACTTCGCGAGCCCGGTCGACGACGCGACGATGGCGATCACGCATGTGATCCGCGGCGAAGAGCATTTGTCGAATACGCCATACCAGCTGATGTTGGTCGACGCTCTCGGCTACCCGCGACCGCGCGCCTACGCGCACATGCCGCTGATCCTCGCCAAGGACGGCAGCAAGATGTCCAAGCGCAAGCATCCCGAGCTCAACCTGATGCTCTATCGCGACCAGGGCTACCTTCCAGAGGCCCTGCTCAACTACCTGGCCCTGCTTGGATGGAACCCGGGCACCGAACAGGAGATCTTCACCTTCGACGAGCTGGTCAGGCTCTTCTCGTTCGAGCGCGTCCAGCATGGTGGCGCGCGATTCGATTGGGAGAAGCTCAACTGGATCAACGGCGAGTACATCCGCGCCGTCGACGACGAGGAGCTCACGCGACGCCTCAAACCTTTCCTGCCCCAGCTCGACGAAGCGACGATCCTGCGCGCGGCTCCCGCGCTGAAGACCCGTCTGGCCAAGCTCGCTGACGCTGTCGCTCTGCTCGATTACCTCTGGACCGATCCACCTCCGCCGGTGCTCGAGCCCGACGCCGTCGAACGCGTGCGTGCCGCCATGAAGGCGCTGCAGGATGTTGAATGGGAGCCTGCCCCAATCCACGACGCGCTTATGGCAGTCGTCGAGACGTCGGGGCTAGGGCCGAACAAGACATTCATGCCGATCCGTCTCGCAGTGACGGGCAAGAAGATCTCGCCGCCGATCGACTACACGCTTGCGCTCCTGCCCAAGGACGTGGCGATGTCGCGCCTCGCTAGAGTTGCCGGGGTTCCTGCTTGATACCACTGACGATCGTCATCGACCTCGAGCCGAACCTTTTCCGGATCGGGCCATTTCTGATCACCTGGCACGGCGTGTTCGCAGTGCTTGGCATCCTCGCGGGCGCGAGGCTCGGGCTTTGGCTCCTGAGCAAGGACGGCGTTGACGTGAGCCGGGGCGCGGATGGCGTGGCGTGGATGGTGCTGGTCGGTCTTATCGGCGCCCGTCTCCTGTATGTGTGGGAGAACTTCAAGCTTTTCTCCGGCAACCTGACGAGGATCTTTCTCGTCACAGAGGGTGGCATCAGCCAGTGGGGTGGGCTGTTCGGAGCCATGGTCGGCGCCTACATCTGGGCGCGGCGCTCGGCATTCTCCTACTGGAAGCTGCTGGATGCCGCAGGGGCGGCCGCGATGATCGGGCTCGCCATCGGCAGGATCGGAGATGTGATCAACGGCGAGCACCACGGCACACCGACCACGCTCCCGTGGGGCGTCGAATACGTCAATCCCGACACGTTGGGCCAGCCGGGCCAGGTGGTGCACCCCGAGGTTGCTTACGAGATGATCCTCACGCTGGTGCTGTTTGGGGCGATTCTGCCCTTCCACCAGCGCTTGAAGACGAGGCTGCCAGACGGAGTCCTCGGGCTCACGTATTTAGGGCTGTACGGCGCCGGGCGATTCTTTCTCAGCTACTTCCGCACCGACCCTGCGGTGTTTGCCGGCCTACGCCAGGCTCAACTTGCTTCGCTATTGATGGTGGCGTTCGCCTTGATCGCGATGCCCATCCTGTTCCGGCGCAGGGGCTCGACGATGCCCGCGGCGCAGGAGCCCACGGAACCGGAGTTGGACGAGGCGATGCCCGCCGCGCCCGACGTGGTCGTGTCCAACCTGGTGGAGTCGGAGCCGGCGGTGGAGGAGCCTCCACCCGTGGCAACGGAAGCCGCAGAGCCGGAGGCGCCAATTCCTGAGCCGCCCGTGGAACCAGCCGGGCCTGTTCCGGCGTCCCCCCCACCCATGCCGCGCCGACGGGCTCGGCGCCTAGAGCCCCCCGCCAGCCCGTCCGACCCCAACTGATTCCAGCAATCGTTCGGCCAGCGCGGGCGAAGCTGGATCGTGCTTGAAGTACACGTGAACTTTGTCGTGCGCGCCGACTGCGGCCCTCAGCTGGTCGAGCCATGGCTGCAGGGAACTGTCGTCATAGCCCCGACGAAGCCGGAAGTACGCGATGGGTCCGAGCGCCATGATCGGGGCGCGCGGCCACTTCTCCTCGTCAGTCACCACCAGGGCGCCGCCGTGAGCGCGCAGCACTCGATACGTCTCCTCGTCAAACCACGAGTCGTGGCGAAATTCGGCAGCGACAGGGCGGCCTAGGGCGTCGAGCAACGAGTCGAGAAGGCCCGTATTGCGCTGTCTGGTCGGCGGGAACTGCAGCAGGACCGGGCCCAGGCGCTCGCCCAGGGGCGCCAGCCGCTCGCCGAGAATCCTGGCCAGCCCAACGCGGTCGAAGCCTTCCGCGGAGTAGGTAAGTCCGCGATTGGCTTTCATGCAGAACCGAAACGCAGGACCCGTTTCCTCAGCCCACTTCATCAGCGTCGACTCTGGCGGAGTGCGATAGAAGCTGCCGTTCAGCTCGACGCCGTTCAGCCGCTGTGCGTAGTACTGGAGCATTCGAGCTCCAGCGAGGTTCGATGGATAGAAAATGCCTTTCCAACTCGAGTAGCTGAAACCGGAAGTCCCGGCATAGAGCGCGCCGCCTATGGCACTTTCACCGGCGCTCGGCCCGCGGCCGACAGCTCTCGCTTGATGCGCTCATGCAGCTGCCCGCACGCCGCGTCGGCATCGCGGCCGCGTGTGTCGCGCACGGTGACGTTCAAGCCCTGTCCTTCCACCATCTCTTTGAAACGGCGGATCGATGTGCGGTCGGGAGCGCGATAAGGAGTGTCCTCCACGGGATTGAACGGAATCAGGTTGACGTGCGCGAGCTTGCGCCGAAGCAGTCTGCCGAGCTCCTTCGCGTCGCGCTCGGTGTCGTTGACTCCGGCCAGCAGAACCCATTCGTAGCTCACGCGGCGTCCTGAGGTCTCGGCATAACCCTGCGATGCTTTGATCAGGTCCTCCAGCGGATATTTGCGGTTGATGGGAACAAGCACATCGCGAAGCTCGTCGCGCGCCGCATGAAGGGAGATCGCAAGAGTGACCGGCAACTTTTCCGCACCGAGCTGTTCGATGCGCGGGATCAGTCCGCTGGTCGAGACGACGATGCGGCGCGGGCTGATGCCCAGCAGCTCGGGGTCCGTAATACGCCGCACCGACTCGACGACGGCTTGATAGTTGGCCATGGGCTCGCCCATCCCCATGAACACCACGTGAGAGAGGCGCCTCCCTTCCCCTGCGAGCAAACGCACCGCGTCAGTCCCCTGCTCCACGATCTCGTGGGCTTTGAGGTTCCTTCCAAACGGGAACTTGCCGGTCGCGCAGAATGGGCAACCGATCGGGCAGCCCGCCTGTGAGGAGATGCACAGCGTGGAACGGTCGGCGTATCGCATGACCACCGCCTCGACCGAATGGCCGCCGTCGAGCTCGTAAAGCGTTTTCGACGTCAGGCCACGATCGGCCTCGGCGTTCGCAACCGATCGCAACGAGGTGATGCGGAACCCTTGGGCAAGAGCGGCGCGCAACGGCTTGGGAATGTCGTGCATCTCTTCGAACGACGCTGCTCCGCGCGCAAGCCAGCCCCACAGCTGCTTTCGCCGGTAAGCACCCGCATCGTTCGCGACGAGCCACGCCTCGAGGTCCGCTGCGGAAAGTGCGAGGATCGCTGGCCTCTGGTCAGTCACGTCGTTGAGGCTACGTCAACGATCGGGATAGAGGCTGCCGTTTGATGGACGCCCCCTCCCCGCGAGCTTTGGAGGAGACTTATTGAACCTCGAAAATCTCTCCCTCGAGCAGGCGCACCTTGCCTTCGGCGACAAGCTTTTGGAGGTGCGCGCGCGTCGTCATCTCAGCCGCCTGGATCAGCTCCTCCCCAACCTCCTGCCCGTAAACACGGCGCGTGAGCTGTTCGGCGGTGCCCTTGTGACGCCTCACCTCGGAGAGCACTTGCGCCTCGCGCTCCAACCGGTGGTCGCGATATTCCTCGAGCTTCGCGACCGCATCCTTGACGGGATCCCAGTGCCCGGGAAACAGGATGGTGGGCTTCAACGCGACAAGCCTTTCCAATGAGCGCAGGTACGCTGCCACGTTTCCCTCGGGATAGGTGACCATCGAGCTGCCCTTCCCGAGCACCAGGTCGCCGGTGAACACCGCTCGGTCCTCAGCGATCCAGAAGCACAGGTGATCGGCGCTGTGACCGGGCGTGTGGAGAGCAGTCAGGTTCAGGGTGCCCGCCCGCACGATATCCCCGTCGCCAAGCTCCGGGTACCGCTGCACCGAAACCCTGTGCTCGGCCGCCAGGCGGCCGGCCAGTGGAAGGTGGTCAGGGTGGGAATGAGTCACCAAAACCACGCCGACCGTGGCGCCGGCGAGCTTGCGATCGATAGCCGCCAGGTGGCTCTCGTCGTCGGGCCCGGGATCGATGACGACGACCACCGGCCCTGCGTTGACGATCCAGGTGTTGGTACCCGGACCCGTGTACGGCCCCGGGTTGGGCGCCACAACTCTAGAAACTAGAGGCACGTCGACGGCTTCCGTCCGCGCCTCTACGGTCAACGAGGGGGTTGGGCGGGCAGATACATGTCGGCGCGATCGGGATGGCTTGCGTCGAACCATCCGTCAAGGTGAGTTTCAACGATGAGCCGGATGAGCGGCTCGCCCATCTCAGGCACCGACAGCCGCCGCCTAGGGCCGCTGCCGCCGATGCTTACCTTGCACCACGAGCCGACGAGCTCCGCTGTGACGCTCAAGCTCTGGCCGCCCATCCATTCCCGGGCTCGCGTGAAGGCTTCGACGAGCGCCGGCTCAGAGCCGAGAACCACAGCCTCTGACGAAAACGTTCGATCGGAGTTGGGCAACGCAAGGTTGAGGACCGCACCGAGGACCACGCCTCGCGCGCCATCCTTTGGCTGGACGGCCGCAGCTTCGAGGGCGGCGGCACGGCGAGCCACCTCGTGCGCCTGCTCGAAGACAGTCTCGAGGAGCTCGGGGCGCCCGAAGGCGGCCTGGCGCGCCGACTCCTGGAGCGCAAGCACCGCGGAGCGCAGCTTGTGTCCGAGCCGGCCAAGCAGATGGGCGCGGTGCTCGTCCACCAGCTGCTGACCGAGCTCGGCGCTCCGCCGTGACAACGCAAGGCCGGTGTCCTCTGACCAACCGACAAGACGGCCGTTGAGTGCCAGCGGTTTCCACGGACCGCCCGGCGGTGGGAAGTCGATGTCTGCCGGACCGTGGCGCCGGTGATCCGGTATCGACTCCATTCCGCCGCCCACCCTGACCCAGGCCGGAGCTGGTGACGAAGAGCGCCGTCCCCCAGCCGCTACAGACAAATCCGAATCAACTGACTAATGGCCGGTTGCGGCCGGCTCTCGAGTCTGCCGTTTCACCGTGGCGTCGATCGCTGGCACGATGAACTTGAAGGTGGTGCCGTTGCGGTCGCTTGCGTCAACCCAGATACGACCGCCAAACGATCTCTCAACGACGAGCCTGCAGAGGTATAGCCCGAGGCCAAGGCCTCCCTGCGATCGGTTCCGCCCGGCAGGGCCTGTCTTCTCGAAAAGCCGATCCAGGCTCGCGGTTGGCATTCCGGGCCCGTGGTCGGTAACAGTGATCTCCAGCCAGCCACGTGGCGCGATGCGCGCCTGGACCAGCACGCCTTTCGCTGTGTATTCCAAAGCGTTCCCGATCAGGTTGGTCAGCACCTGCGCCAGGTGGGTTGGTTCGCAAGCGGCGGGCGGCAGGCCTTCAGGCAGGCTCACCTCGACGGCTGACGCGCGCTCCGCGTACCGGTGATGGAGGACTGCCATCACACCTTCCAACGCGGGGCCGAGGTCAACGCGTTCGGGGCTCGGCTCGAAGTGGCGGGTCTCGAGCTTGGCGATGATCAATTGGCTTTCGACGAGGCTGAGCAGGCGGTCAGAAGACTCGTAAGCCTCCTGCAGCAGCTCGCGCCGGCCGCCGGCGTCGATGGTCGCATCCCACTGCATGATCCCGGCCAGCGTGTTCTTCATCGCGGCTGCCGGGCTGCGCACCTCGTGCCCGATCGCCCTCAGCATCAGGTCTTTGGCTTCAAGCGCGAGGCGTTGCGCAGTGACGTCCTCGTGCAGGGTCAGAATTCCAGCCGGCTCGCCTTCAATGCCCGGAATGACAACGCGCCGCACGTGCACGATGCGGTCGGGATCGCGCAGGTGAAGCTCCAGAGTGCCGTCGCTCTCAACGTCTTCGTTGGCAATCGCGCCGGCCGCCGCGTAGATCTCGGCGGGTTTCCTCCCAGGCATCTCGGAGGCTTGAAGGTTGTAGATCGATTCGACCTCCGGGTTTGCGTAGACGATGCTTCCCGCCGCATCCTCCAACATCACCCCGACCGGCGAGTGCCTGAGGATGGCGTTCATCATCCGGCGTTCGCGATCGAGTGCGTCCACCAGCTCGAGCTGGCCGATCAGAACCGCGGCCTGGCCGGCGAGGACAGCCGCGAGACGCCGGGTTTCGGACGCCCCGGCGGTCATCCTCGCCACCAACAGGCCGGCGAGCCGGCCCTCCACCTGGATGGGGATGGCGAAGGCGTCCGGCGATGCGCCGAGCAGATCGAGGAGGGCACGCAAACGGCGGCTGCCGGTCGGGGAGTTCAGGGCCTTGAGCAATCCGGTGCTGTCGGTCACCGGCACCCGTGGCATCAAGTCGGTGTCCGAGTCCGCGGCGCGGCGCACCAGGTGGGAGTCCTCGAGCAGCCAGAGCTCGCCCTGTGAGCTGGCCAGAGCGCGTCCAACCAGGCGTGCCATCTCGGAACGGGCCCGATCGGGCTCGGACGGGGTCAGCTCGGTAAATGCGGCCACAGCCTCCAGGGTTCGGATTCGGCCCCTGGTCTCGGCCACCAGTCGCGAGTTTTCGATCGCGACCGCGGCATGCCTGGCGAAATCGAGCGCCGCGGGACCTGGCTCTGCCAGGTGCGTCGATGCATGAACCGAGCCGATCGCGCCGACCAGGCGATCGCCGTACCAAAGCGGGATCAGGCTCCAGGCCTGTTCTCGCTCGACGCCTGTCACCATCCCGGCCGGGGCGTCGCGCCAGTTGTCTTCGGAGTTCAATCCGGCCCACGCAAGGACACCCTCAGCGCTGGGATCGCCACTGCCTCGCGTCGCGCTGGTCCGGCCTTCGGTGTCGAACGCCCAGCACACGACCCCGGCGCATTCGAGCATGGTGAGCGCCTGGTCCGCGATGTTTGCCACGACACTCATCAGCTCGTGGCCCGCCAGCGCGGCCAGCTCCTGGATGCGCACCGACTGAGCCAGCGCGAGCTCATTCGCATGGTGCAGGCGCATCGTCCTCAATGCGATTCCCACCACTGGCGCAGCGGCCTCGAGAAGCTTGAGGTGCGCGGGGGGGAAATGGCCGCCGTCATCGCGCTGGGCCGATATGCCCGCGACGACCCGCTCCCCCTGGGTCACAGGAATCCACACGACATGACTCGCGGTCGTTGGGCGATCGCCGTTCTGACCAGCCGCGAGATCATCGTCCTCAGCAGGCATCGATTCGACGACAGATCCGCCACCTTCGATCAATCGCCTGAAGTGAGGCTCCTCCTCGATCGAGTTCGGGCCGAACGGAATCGTCGAGCCTTCGCGGTCACCCGTGAAGCCGACCACATTGCCTGCAGCATCGAGGTATGCGAGGACCATCTGTGCGGCATCCGTGTAGTCGCTGACCGCGGCGAAGACCGCGTCGGCAATCTGGCTTTCGTCAGATGCGCCGGCGACTCCCATCTCCAGAACATGGAGAGCCTCGAGGCGTGCCCGCTCCGCCTGCGCTTGAGCGAAGTGGTCCGCGTTGGCGAGCGCCAGGTTCACGTGTGCGGCAACGTCCTGGAGGATCTTCACGTGCCAGTCGTCGAACGCTGCGTCGTGGTAGGACTGCAGCGAGAGCATGGCAGTGATGCGGTCCCCGCTGAGAACCGGCACCCATACAAAAGATCGAGACACATCGCGATGCTTTCCAGGCGCACCGGAGACGAAGACGGCAGCGCCGCGGCCCACGTTCCAACGCTCGCGCTCGAGCCCTTTGCGCTCGAAGCTTCGCGCCCAGGGTGAGTGGCGCACCAGCACCGGGCGGCCTGTCTCATAGGCCTCTCGCGAGGGACCGGTGACGGCGAGCGCGACAGGAGGCACCACCTCCTCCACCCCCGCCACGTACTGGTAGCCCTCCGCGATTGGGCCTTCGGCCGACTCGGTGATTGTCGCGAGGATGAAGCCGTCAAAGTCGAGGAACGCGGCCAGCTCCTCTCGCAAGGTCCGCATGATCGACCACTTGTCAAGGCTTGACGCCAACCGCCGCCCGATCGAGTTGACAACCTCCAGCTGGCGTTTCTGGTCTTCGATTGCTTCATAGCTGCGGGCGTTGCGCAGCGCCAAAGTGACCTCGTCCGCGACCAGCTCGAGGAAGGCCGCCGTCGATGCTTCGTATGCGTAGGGGCGCGAACACTTGATGCCAAGAACGCCGCGAACGACACCGCCTTCTTTGATCGGGACCCATAGCGACGAAGTCGGTTCGTGAATCAGCAGGGGCTTCGGGGTGCGCAACACAGTGCGCGCAGGAGCAGCCTCGGTGTTTCGCATCGAGATCCACCTGGAGGTCGGCGCGGAATCCGCTTCGAGGTGCAGGAGACGAGCCTTGTCGGTCCTGTCCTGCGCCAGTGAGATCATGTCGAGGGAATCCACTGGGAGCAGCTCGCTCAGCGTCGCGCGCAGCCCGGTCAGGACGCTCGCCTCGTCGAGGGTCGAAGCCATCGCGCGAGCTATGTTGTTCAGCGCCTCGAGCCGGCGGGCCTGGTTTCGCGTGAGCTCGTTCAGCGAGGCATTGGCGACCATCACGCCAAGGCGCTTGTGCACCTCGTCGAGGAACGCGATCTCAGTCGCCGGCACTCGGCGCTTGCGATAGGACTGGTAGATGATGCTGCCGATCACCTCCCCCTGGTGTTCGACGGGCACCCAGATCACCAGCCTTGGACTCTGTCCCGCGCCAGGACCCTTCGCCTGCTCCTCCATGGTGGGATCCCTCGGGGGCACCAACGTGGTCCGGGGATTGGTATACAGAGGAGCGAACATCGAGTTGGCAAGGGGCCGCCGGCGGATGTCCTGCAGAACGCCTGAGTCGATGGCGAGCATGTGGTACCACCCTTCACGCTCGAGGCCTTGAAGCACCACCACGTCGTATCCGAAGAGCGGCTCCAGCCCGCGGTACAGGACCTGGACGAGATCGGCCTCGGTGACGCAGCTCCCCAGCTCGTGCACCAGGGCGGCGGGGGTCGATGGCGGCAACGCCTTCTGGGCGCGCCGGCTCGGGACCACCCTGGACGGGGGCGCATGGAGATCACGACGCTTCGACGGCCTGGCCGAAGAACGGCGAATCAACCGCTTGCGGGCTGGACTAGGCATTGCCACCGATATACTGCGCCACGAACCCCTTGCCGTTCACTCCGCCGAAACCAATCGCGCCGACGCCCGACGATCTGCGCGGCTCCACCATCCTCGTTGTCGATGATGAGCGCGCGTGGCGGGTGATCCTGGAAACTGACCTGCGCATGCTCGGATACAAGGTCTCAATGGCCGAGGACGCCGATCAGGCGCTCGATCGGGCCAAATCGGACCGCCCAGAGGTCGCCATCATCGATTTGATGTTGCCCGAGCCGATGGACGGGTGGGGGCTGCTCAACGAGCTGCGCGCGCGCGGACAGAAGCTGCCTGTGATCTTCTACACCGCCTACCCCGTATTCCCATCGGGGACAGATGACCCCGATGTGGTCGGGTACATGAGCAAAGCGGTTGACAGGGCTGACCTCTATGCCTTGCTTCCGCCTGCGATCCGGCGCTCCCGCGAGCGCCGGGATGAGAGCTAGCCGGTGGTTACCAGTAAAAGTCGAGAAGAAGACCGTAGATACTGCCGAACCAGTTTGCGCCTGAACCCATGGCCAACACGGCCACGACACCCAGCGCAAAGGCAACCCTCTGCACCTTGAACTTCCACGTCATCCCCATTACTCCCCTTGGTTTTTCCAACTTGGACCAGACTCGGCAGCGAGTATGCACCAGCTCGAACAAGAGTGCTTGTTTAGATTCCGCGAATTCTTATTAATTTCCATATAGCCCTAAACCTTGGAAAATCCCAGCATTAAGGTTTTGAGAGACGGAAATCAGCGAAACCGCGATCTGCGGCTGCCGCCGCTGCCTCCCGGACTCGAGGTCTACAGGCCGGCCGAGGTGCTCGGTTCGGCCGTGCTCGTGGTCGAGGATGAGGCCGCAATGCAGCAGCAGCTTCGGATCGACCTCCACGACCTCGGCTACCGGCCCGCTGTGGCGTCGTCGGCGCCCGAGGCGATGGAGCTGCTGGCGCGTGAGCGGGTGGCCGCCGTGCTTCTTGACCTCGTCCTCGACGAGGGCGAGGACGCGGGGTTCGACCTGCTCACCTGGATCCGCCACCACCACCCCGGGTTGCCGGTGATCGTGCTGTCGGCCGCCCAGGTCAACTCGGCGGCCATTCGCAAGGCATACGAGCTTGGCGCGAGCTCCTATTTCGTCAAAGGAAATGTGCCGATGGCGCACATCTACTCTGACCTCGCCGCGCGGCTCGTCGAGAGGGGCACAGGACGCCCAGGAAGCTATCGCTTCGGGCGCCTCGAATTCGACCCCACGCGGCGGATGGTCAAGCTCGGGCAGGCTGAGGTCAGGCTGACCCCTCAGCAGACGGCGCTGGTGCTTTACCTCGCACAAGGCTCAAAGCCGGCCACCGCCCGTGACCTCATCGAGGCGGGATTGTTCAGGAGCGACGCTGCGCACTCCACGGTGCATTCGGCCCTGCTGACCCTCCGAAGGCGCCTGGACGAGGTCGAGACGGGCCTCGGCCCGAACTTCGTGCGCGCCACGGCACGCGGCTACAGCCTGGTGGCGGTGCCATGAGCGGCGATCCCCCGACATCCCCGATTCCCACCCAGTCGGTGATCGACGAGGTGATCGAGCTGCGGCGCCACTTTCACCGCCACCCGGAGGTGAGCTTCAGCGAGCACGAGACAAGCAAGCGGTTGGAAGAGCGATTGCGTGAGCTGGGCCTGGAGATCAAACACTGCCCCACGGAAACGGGAGTCGTTGCGGTTCTCGACACCGGCAAGCCGGGCAAGACTGTGATGCTTCGCGCGGACATCGACGCGCTGCCCATCCACGAAGAGTCGGGGGTCAAGTTCGCATCGACTGAGGATGGGCGGATGCATGCGTGCGGTCATGACGCTCACATGGGGATCATGGTCGGCGTAGCACGGACCCTGGTTGACCGGATCTGGGACGTGAGCGGCCGCTACCTTTTCGTCTTTCAACCGGCGGAGGAGATAGTGAGCGGCGCCAAGGCCATGATCGCAAAGGGCCTGCTCGACGACCATCACCCCGACTCGGTCATCGGCCTTCACGTCACGAGCTTCACGGAGTCAGGCACCGTGATCACGAGGCCGGGGCTGATGTGGGCCGGGTCCGACGCTTACGAGATCAGCTTCGCGGGGCCGGGCGGCCACGGCGGCATGATGGGCCGGCGGGGGAACGTGCTGTCGGCGCAGGCGTTCCTGCTCGAGCGACTCCACACGATTGTCGAAGGCCTCGAGCAGGACGGCGTGCAGTGCCATACAACGGTCGGGAACATAAGCAGCGACGGAGCGTGGAACATCGTGCCTCGAGGCGTCGCGATCAAGGGCAGCCTGCGCACATTCAACGACGCGCTTCGCGAGGAGTCCCTCGGCCGGCTGCGCGACCTTCTGGTGGAGGTCGATACCGAATTCGAAGTCAAGTCGACGCTTGAGCTCGTCCACGGGACCGTGCCGCTCATGAACGAACCCAACGTCACGCGCACCGTGCTGGATGTCGCGCGCTCGCTGATCGGCGACAAAGCAAGCATCCTCGGGCGACCACTCACTGTGAGCGACGACTTCGCTGAGTTCCTGACCCGGATCCCAGGCTGCTACTTCATGCTCGGCGTGATGCCCGAAGGAGCTCCGCCCCCATCGCATCACTCCCCCGGATTCAAGATCGACGAATCCGGTCTCGAGGTCGGCGTCAAGGTCCTCGCCGGCGCCGCTGCCCGACTCGCTGCGAAATAGCGGCTGGAATCGCCGGAGACATCTCTAAATGGTTCTTCTCGCAGCCCTCGTCGTCGGGCTGGTGGTGGGAATTCTGTCTGGCGGGAAACTCGGGAACGTCGGCAACCTCAACTTTCGATGGCCTTGGTTCGTGGTCGCTGCGCTCGTGGTCAGGGAAGCGTCAATCCTCACCCCCCTCGCCCGCATCGATGGCGTTCAGTACGTTTACGCGGCGGCCCTCGCTGCGCTCATCGCGTGGACCGTCTGGCACGCCCAACGCGTGCGCGGCGCGTGGATCGTTGCGGTGGGAGCCGCGCTCAACCTCGTCGTCATCCTCGCGAACGGCGCCCGCATGCCTGTGGCGCCAGCGCTCGCCGGTAGGCTGGTGGAACAAGGACACGCCGGGCAGTACGTGGTCATGGGCGCCGGGACAAACCTCAATTGGCTTGCGGACTGGATCGGTGTGCCAGGCCCGCTTGGCGGCGCTTACAGTCCAGGCGACGCCGTGGTCGGACTTGGCATCGCGATCGTGGCCTTTTTCGCTACGCGACAGGCGCCAACTACTAAGCTGAGAGAAACCTCAGGCCGTAAAGGGAGTTATCCGCCGTGATCATCTTCTGGATTCTCACGCTCTTCGTCGGCAGCTCCGCGTTCGCCTTCGCGTACATCTACCTCCAGTACGACATCATGTGGTCGCTCGGCTTCGCCGTGATCGCGATGCTTCTTTGCCGCGGCATCCTGAGCATGGTTCGGCGCTGGCTGATATTGCGCGAGCGCATTGCTCCGGAAACCGACACTCTCACGCGCACCGTCGAGACCAACCGCGCCATCTTCTGGCGTCGATTTCTCTTCGTGGCAGCTCTACCGATTCTGTATTTCGTCGGCGCCTACTACATGTTCCAGCTCGAGCCCGCGGAAGCCCTGGACGCGCTGCCTGGAGCCATGGTGGCGGGACTCACGAACCTCATCTACATCCTGTTCCTGCTGGCGGCCAACTTCATGTTGTTCCTTGGTCCTTTCTACATCTACACCCGCATCGGCAAGACGATGATCAATCCCGACGACGCAAACTTCGGGGTGAATATCGAGGACGTCCGCGGACAAAAGGCGGCGGTTAAGGAGATGCGCCGCATCCTCGATCTCATCGAGCACGGAAGGCTTTTCGTCAAGGCTGGTGGCAAGCGCGAGCGGGGCGTGCTGATGGTTGGACCGCCGGGAACGGGCAAAACGATGCTTGCCAAGGGGATCGCAGCCGCGCTTCACGTCCCCATTTACGTCGCTAACGGCGGTTCATTCGCCGGAATGTTCATGGGCATCGACGCGCTGAGCGTCTTCCTCATGGTCCGGGCCGCTCGCAAGAAAGCAAAGGTGTGGGGCGGCTGCATCGTATTCATCGACGAGATCGACGCGCTGGGGCAGCGACGCTCCGGCACCGGCGGCGGAATGATGGGCGGAATGATGGGCGGAATGATGGGGGGCGGGCAGCTTGGCCTGAACATGCTGCTGGTCCTCATGGATGGGATCGACAATCCGGGCATGATCGCCCGTCAGCTGCGCGGCCTCGTCAACCTCACCCTTGATGGGCTCTTCCTGCCTCGCGTCATCGCCTTCAATGGGACGCGCATCCCGCTTCGCATCAAAGCCTTGAAGGCACCTGCTTACAACATCTTGTTCATCGGCGCGACCAACCGCCCGTCGGTACTTGACGAGGCACTGACGAGGCCTGGGCGGTTCGGACGCCAGATCGTTTTCCGGCTGCCCACCCGCGACGACCGTAAGGACATCGCGTCGCTGTATTTCGACAAGAAGCAGCACGACCCGACCCTCGACACTCCGAGCAGGCGCGATGAGTTCGCACGCATCACCGAGGGTTACTCGCCGGCCGACATCGAGCAGGTGCTTTCTCTCGCCCTGCTGTACGCGTTCAACGATGGTCGCCAGGCCTTCGGGTGGAAGGACATTCGTGAGGCGATGGGCAACGTGGAGGCGGGTCTGGCGATTCCCGTCGAATACACGGAGCGCGACAAGATCGCTGTCGCGCGGCACGAGCTCGGACATGCCGTTGCATCGCATTTCTTCAAAACCGACCACGCTCACGTTCGGTTGTCCATCCGGCGCCGAGCGACGACGCAGGGAGAGATCGGCGGGTACCACAAGTCGCTGCCCACCGAAGAGGAGTGGATGGAGTTCCGCTCGCAGATGGCGGCCGACATTCGCCATTTCCTCGGTTCGATCGCCTGCGAGCACGTCTTCTACGGGGAGAACACCAGCGGCGTCTTCGGAGACCTGATGCAGGCCACCGCAATCGCCAGTCGAATGGTCGGGACCATCGGAATGGGCCCGGACAAGCTCGACCAGCAGATGTCCGCCAAGGCCGCCAATTTCGGCGAGCAGCTCATCTCGGTGGCCGACCTCACGCAGGGAGTGCACGTCCAGGGAACGTGGGTCGGCGCAGTGATCAACAACCCGCGAGGTCGCCGGGTGGTCGCTCAGCTCCTGGGTTCCGCGTACATCGATGACTGGCGCCTGATGTATGTCAACAAGGAGGCCATCGATCAGGCCGCGGAGGCGCTGATCGCGCAGGGCGAGCTCGTCGGCGACGAGATCAGCGGTCTGCTCGACTCGGTCGGCCTGCGAGCCCCCGATGAATCGGATCCCTATCCGGAGGATCTGGCAGCGGTGCCCGATCGGCGCGATGGCGTGGTCGCCGTCTCGGGGACAGCCTGATCCAATTCACTGCGGCAGCGCTGGTTGCGCTCTTCATCGCGCTGCCTGCGCAATCCGTGCTCGCCAAGGACCCTGACGTGCTGCCCAGCGCCCACCACGAGGCGGCGCGGATCCTCAGCTCCGAGCTGGCGATGTCCCAGGCTCTGACACAGCTGAAAACCTTGAACGCGCAGCCGCCGACCCAAGGGCTGGATCGTGTGAGGTGGGAGCTCGCCGTTGCGGCCGTCAACTACACATATCGCAATGCCGCCCGCCAGGAGCAGCTGAGGGTGTACGAGCTGGCGAGCTATGCCAGCGTCGAAGCGTCTGTCCTCCCCCTGCTACCTGCCGCGCTAAGGACTTCGATTAAAAGCGCGATTGCGGGCCTTCACTACCTCTACATCCTTGCCGGGATCGATGAGTACTACCTCGTCAACGTCCACTTCATTCACCCGTACACGGACGCCAAGCCCGTGGATCTCCTGCGCTCCTACTACCAGGAGGCCTACGTGACGTACGGGGTCGACCCAAGCTATCTGGCCTCGATCAACTTCATCGAAAGCAACTTCGGGCGCGCGAACGGGCCGTCCTCGGCAGGCGCCCTGGGTCCGATGCAGTTCCTTCCAGGTACCTGGGAAAACTACGGCGATGGCGGCGACGTCAATGATCCGCACGATGCGATCCTTGCCGCGGCCCGATACCTCGTCCACTACGGCGCGCCAGGGGACATGAGGACGGCGATCTGGCACTACAACCTCGACTACAACTACGTCGACTCGGTCGAGTCCTTCGCGCGAGCCTATCGAGCCAACCCGGCGTGGCTGGACCGCATGTACTACTGGAACACGACAGGGTAACTACCTAAACCTGAGCTAGGCGGAGCGGAAGGCCGGATTTACTCCGGCCGTCGCATATACCTCTTCCAATCGCCGCCGGGCGATGTGTCACGCCGGAGGGGGCCCCGTGGGTGAGGCCTGACTCCGCCGCGTCTCTTAGAGTAAGTACTCATGGAGTACCGGATCGAACAGTTAGCGCGCACCGCCGGCGTGGCGGTGGACACCATCCGCTTTTACCAGGGCAAAGGCCTGCTTGAAGCGCCGCGCCGAGACGGTAGGGTCACCTGGTATGGCGACGGCCACCTGGAAAGGCTTCGCAGGATCCGGGACCTTCAGCAGCGTGGGTTCACCCTGACGGTGATCCAGCGCTTCCTGGCCGGTGAGCTCGAGGCGTCGGACGAATCCCTCGTCGCCGCGGTGACGCATCCGTCCTCGCCGCAGACGCTGACGCTGGCAGAGCTGGCCGAACGCAGCGGCGTGGCTGCCCCGCTGCTCGCCTCCCTCGAGCAGGCAGGCCTTCTCGTTCCTGTCGAGGCCGGCGATCAGCCCCTCTACCCGGCCGAGGATCTCGAAGCCATCGCCGCCGGCATGCAGCTGATCGCCGCAGGGGTGCCAATTGGCGCGTTGATCGACCTGGGCAAGGATTATTCGGCCGCTGTCGATCGCACAGCACGCCAGGCGGTGCAGTTGTTCGACCGGCACGTGCGTGAGCGTATCCAGGCCGAAGGTGGAGAGGCCGAAGCCGCTGAGCGGAGGCTGCTCGAGCTGTTCAACGAGCTGCTCGCCGCAAGCGGGACTCTCGTGCGTCATCACTTCCAGCGCACCCTGCTGCGCGCGGCGCGCGAACACATCGAAAAGACGCCCAGATGATCGCTGTCGCGGTGGTACATAGCTGGGAGCTTGACCGCACGCCTGACCTTGTCGACCTGGTGAGCGCCGCCCGCGACGCGGGACACGAGGTGATGCTCATCGAGCGACCGATGCCCGACGCGGTAAGTGTCGCGGCGCTGGGTAAGGCGTACGACATCGTGGCGGCACCGGGAGGAGTCTCCCTGGAGGAGGCCGGGGGGAAGGTGGTCGATTTCGAGCCCGGCGACAACCGGCTTCAAGCAGCGTCCCGACTCTGGCGCCGGCTGAGCGCCTCGATGACGCAGGCAGGGGCCGCGACCCGCCCGATCGCAGTCGGCGGTTTCGCATACAGGTTCGACCGCGACCCGAGCGGCCCATGGTCGGGGTTCCCCGCTGTCCTGCTTCGAGTGCCGGCTCTTGCCGTGACAAGGGTTCGAGGACGCACGTTTGCCACTGCGGCGTGGGCGGGGGCGGAAGAGTTGCTAGAGCTTGCAAACGCGGGTCTGCGCGCGCCCGCGGCGCGCCGGCTCGACGTCACCTCAGTTCTCAACCCTATGGCGTGGACCGCCGCCGTCGAAACCGCAGCGATGCGCCTGCGAGCGGGTGAGGCAGCCAAGGTTGTTCTTGCCCGCGAAGTCGTAGCCCGCGGCGACGGGGTTGTCTCCGCCGGCATGGTCGCGCGCTCGCTGCGCGCCGCGTATCCGTCCTGCTTCACGTACCTGGTTACCGGGGCGGACGGGACGGCGTTCGCCGGGGCATCTCCCGAGCTTCTCGTCAGGCGCTCTGGGACCCGTGCCTACTCGCAGCCGATGGCCGGTTCGGTGGCTCGAGGCGCCACCGACTTCGACGACGACCGCCTGGCTCGCGAGCTCGAAGACAGCGAAAAGGACAAGGCGGAGCACCGCCTCGTCTCGGATTTTGTGGTCGAGGCCCTCAAGCCGTTCGCCAGGTCAGTCGAAGCGAGAGCACCGGAGGTGGTTCGCTTCACCAACATCCAGCATCTCGCCACCGCCGTCACAGCCGAGCTCGGCGACCCTGCCACAGACGCCCTGGACCTCGCCGCCGCCCTCCACCCCACCCCCGCAGTCGGGGGCTGGCCGCGCGAAGCGGCAGACACTCTCATCGACGAGCTGGAAGGGCTGGACCGTGGCTGGTACGCGGGGGCGGTCGGTTGGATCGACGGCGGGGGCGACGGCGAGTTCGCGGTAGCCTTGAGGTGTGGCCTCCTGTGGGAAGACGGCGCCCGGTTGTACGCGGGTGTCGGAGTGATGCCTGACTCAGACCCGGCCCGTGAGCTGGAGGAAACGGAGCTGAAATTCAAAGCTCTCCTGATGGCCCTCACCTAGTGTCCCGCTAAATGGAAGTTCAGCTCAACGGCGCACGAATCCACTACCGGCGCTCGGGCGCCGGTTTTCCAGTCGTCTTCTTGCACGCCGGAGTAGCGGATTCGCGGATGTGGGAATCGCAGGCCACGGAGCTCGGCAAGCACTTCGACGTCATCACACCTGACATGCGCGGCTTTGGCGAATCGGAGCTACCCGCAGAGCCATGGTCGCCCACTGCGGACGTCCTCGCTCTGATGGATGCGCTTGGCCTCAGGCAGGCGCCGCACTTGATCGGCTGTTCGATCGGCGGCCGGACAGCTATCGACTTCGCTCTGCAGCACCGTGAACGCGTGTCAAAGCTGGTGCTTGTTGGAGCGGGCGTGAGCGGCCAGCCGTCTGATGACGAGGACGACGAGCTTTACGCCGAGATCACTGCCGCCGACAAGGCGAAGGACATGGTGGCGTTGAACGAGGCCGAGATGAAGCTATGGCTGGTCGGCCCTGGCAGGACCCCGGCGCACGTCGACAAGCCCCTTCGAGACCTGTTCCTCGACATGAACGGGCGCGCCCTACGGAACGACTTCGAAAGCGCGCCGATGCAAAAGCTCGATCCGCCGGCGTTCGGACGGCTGGAGGAGATCGATGCACCCACGCTTGTCATCGTCGGAGACCACGACCTCCCCAAAATCCAGAAGACCGCCGACCTGCTTGTGTCAAGAATTCGCGCTGCGCGTAAAGCGGTAATCCTCGACGCAGCCCACCTGCCAAACCTCGAACACCCCGAGAAGTTCAACCGACTGTTGTTGGACTTCCTTAACGGGTAAATATGAGAGGGAACCCCAGGTTCCCTCTCATCGGCGGGCGCTTCGCGCGCGCCTGCTCTCTTTCGGTGTGAGGAAGGGATTTGTTTAAGAGCCACTCCCGGCCACGATTTGGAGTTGATGAGGACAACGTCATGGCCGGGGGGACCCCGGCCAACCCTGCCACGCTAGCGGGACGATAGCTACGCGCGAAGTGCTGCGGCTGCTGCCTCCCAACAGATGCGGTGCCCGTTGACGCTGTCCTCGCGCTTGAACTTGACGACCACCATCGTCGGGGTCTGCGCCGCGACGGCATCGGCGATCGCGGGCTCCAGCCCCGACCTGTCTGTCACAGGGCTGTAAACGAGGTCGTACAGGCGCGCGACCTGTGCGAAGTCGAGGCCTAACGGGGTCGCGAAAAGCTCTTCGAACACATCCTGGTGTTGAGCCTGTGGCAGGAAGCTGAAAACGCCTCCCCCATTGTTGTCGCAGACGACGATCGTCGCCTTGAGCCCGTGGCGCCGCATTGCCCACAGGCCGTTCATGTCGTGATACAGGGAAAGGTCGCCCAGCAGTAGAACTGTCGGGATGCTGCTGCGCCCGGCAGCCAATCCAAGGCCAGTCGAAACCAGTCCGTCAATACCGCTCGCCCCTCTGTTGCCAAAAAATCGCTGCTGGGTCTTGGCGTGCGGCCAGAAGCTGTCTGCCGCCCGGATCGGCATGCTCGAGCCGACGAAGACCTGAGCGTTGTCGGGGATACGCGAGGCCAGCGCACGCACTATGTGGCCCTCGTGAATCGGCGTCGATACAAACGTCGCGGCGATTGCTGCGGTCGCCCGCTTGCCCGCTGACAGCCATTCATCGCGCCAAGCGCTTCGGTCCATCGCCGGCAGGGCCTCCATAAGCCCCTGTGGATCGCAGGCGATTACCTGATTGGCAACCTGGTCCTGGTCACGCCATGCACGATCCGGGTCGATGAGGAAGGTCGGCGCGGATGTCGCTGCGAGCCAGGCACTGAGCACTTTCGACGTGGGGGTACCGCCGAGCCTGACGACAAGGTCGGGCCCATGTTGCAGCGACCAGCCGGCTCGCAGCAGTGCCTCGTATGACTCGACTGCCGCGCCCGTCTCAGCCCTGCGCAGCTGCGAGCTCGGCTCGGCGAGCACAGGAGCACCCAGCCGGCTCAGCGCCGGCGCGAGCCGGTCGCCGTCGCGCATCTCGCCCACCACGATCAGAGGGCGCTGGGCTCTCTGGAGCGCGGACGCCAGCGTGGTCACCTGGCTCGGCGTAGGCATCGTGCGGCCCGCGCTCACCGTCTGTCCGGACTCCCCCAGGGCCGTGGGCACCTCGCCGGGAGTTGGCACGAGCGGCTCCCGAAACGGAAGGTTGATGTGAACAGGCCCAGTTGCAGCCTCCGCCCATGTGCGCACCGCCAAGCGACGCCACAGCCGTGGCGCGTTGGCCAGCTCGACAGGCGGACCTGGGTCGAAAAACCACCGCACCGCCGTGCCGTAGAGGCGCTGCTGGTCGATCGACTGGTTGGCGCCAACGTCGCGCAGCTCGGGCGGCCGGTCAGCAGTGAGGACGATCAGCGGCGTCCGGGAATGTGAGGCCTCGACGACAGCCGCGTGGAACTCCGCAGCCGCGGTGCCTGAGGTCGACAGCAAGATGACTGGCTTGCCGGTGGCCTTGGCTAGTCCCAGCCCGAAGAACGAACCAGACCTCTCGTCTATATGGACGAAGACTCGGATCTTGGGGTGCCGCTGCAGCGCGATGGCGATGGGGGCCGATCGCGAGCCAGGCGAGATGCAAGCAAACTCGACGCCCTGGGCGGCGAGCTCATCGACGAAAGTTGCGGCGAAAGATTGCGTTACATCCATAGGATCTATTTGTGACGCTGCTGGAAGGGGCTGACGTTCGGCTCAACTATGAAGTGATCGGCGACGGTACGCCGGTCACCCTGCTCCACGGCTTCACCCAGGGGGGCCGCACCTGGCATGAGGTCATCTCGAAGATGCCGGCCGGCTGGAAATGGGTGCTGCCCGACCTGCGAGGCCACGGCGACACTCGAGTACGTCCGGGTGGCCCCCACACGATGGATGCATGCACGGCTGATCTCGAGATGCTCTGGGACCATCTGGGCATCGCGCGAACCCACCTTGTCGGCTACTCGATGGGGGGCCGCCTCGCGCTCCACGTGGCTGCTTCGCGACCCGACCGAATCCTGTCGCTGCTCACGATCGGAGCCCATGCGGGGTTGGAGGAGGACGCCCGAGAGGGCAGGCGCCGGGGCGATGAGGCGATGGCGCAGCGTATCGAGAATGACGGCCTCGAGGCTTTCGTCAATTACTGGACCAGCCTGCCCCTGTTCGCCGGCCTTGAGCGACGGGGACCATCGTTTGTCGCGCAAGTGCGGGCGGAACGGATGAACAACAGGGTGGCCGGGCTGGCGGAATCGCTGCGCGGGATGGGCGCGGGTGCGATGCGGCCGGTTTGGGACCAGCTCGCTCGGGTCACCTGTCCTTGCACGTTTGTCGCAGGACAGCTCGACCACGGCTACGCCGCCTCCGCCCGTCGGCTGGCCGAGTCGGTGCCCAACGGACGCGTGGTTGTCGTGCAGCGCGCGGGCCATACGGTGCACCAGGAGCGGCCCGACGCGTTCGCGCGTTTGCTGCTGGCTCACCTGGAGACTGCGTCGGAGAGATCGGAAGCTTCGCCCTCGAGCTCCACGTCGGCGTGAAGTCCCGCCGCGTATCGCGCGGCGCCCAATCGCTCGCGGTCAAGCTCGCCGCCACCATTCACCTGGCGAAGGACGAACGATTGGCACCCACGCTTGCGCCATCGCTCGACGTCGTCCGCGACGTTCGACGGCCGGCGGGCCGTGATGTAGGCCCTCATGACAAGAGCAGCCCAACCGTCATGAGCAGCGCGTAAGCCAGCTCAGCCGCGGCCATCCGCTTCAGGGCCCTGACGAGCGCCGGACCGCTTCGCGTTGCGAACGCGGTGCGCACCGGGACCGCGGCGATGGGAATCCCGAAGTGCATAGCCATGATCGTCACGCTGGCCAGCCGCGAGAACATGATGGCGAGCGGGACAGTGAAAGCTGCAACTACCACGACCAACAAAAGGACGAGAGTCCTCCGCCTACCTATCCGCGTCGCGAGCGTCAGTTTTCCTGCCGCGGCGTCAGTATCGATGTCGCGCAGGTTGTTGAGGATCAGGATGGCTGTCGCCATGAACCCGATTCCGCACCCCGCGAGGACCGCCAGCGGAGTCACTCGCAGCTCCTCCACGTAGACGGTGCCAACCGTCGCAACCAAACCGAAGAAGACGAACACGAATAGCTCGCCCAGGCCGAGATAGCCGTATGGCCGCGGGCCACCTGTGTACAGCCAACCTGCCAGCAGGCATGCCGCGCCAACCATAAGAAGGCGCCAATCGGTGGCCAGGCTGAGCCCGAGTCCGACCAAGCCGGCCACGCCGAACGATGCAATCGCAGCCCACTTGACACGCTGTGGCGCGACAACGCCCGATGCCGCTGCCCGCAACGGCCCGATGCGCAGCGGCGTGTCGGCGCCGCGCACGAAGTCCGAGTAATCGTTGGCGAGGTTCACTCCGATCTGCATCGCCAGCGCGATCACCAGGGCGGCGATACCTGCCCACGGTCGCGCGCCGCCTTCGTGCACCGCGACCGCGGTGCCGGCAAGCACCGGCGCAACCGAAGCAGCCAGCGTCGCCGGCCGCATGGCGAGCCACCACACCCGCGCGGGGCTCAGCGTTGGCGTCGTGGCCATGATCCTCAGGGCCTCTTGGGAAACTTGGAAAAGTCCGGTTTGCGTTTCTGGACGTAAGCGTCTCTGCCTTCCTGTGCCTCGTCGCTCATGTAGTAGAGCAACGTCGCGTCACCGGCGAGCTGCTGGATTCCAGCCAGGCCATCGTCGGCCGCGTTGAGGCCCGCCTTGAGCATTCGCAGCGCCAACGGGCTCAGCTCGAGCATCCGCCGGCACCAGGCCACTGTCTCTTTTTCCAGGTCGGCCAGCGGTACCACCTTGTTGACGAGGCCCATCTCGAGCGCTTGGCGGGCGTCGTATTGCTCGCAGAGAAACCAGATCTCTCGCGCCTTCTTCTGCCCGACTATGCGGGCGAGGAGACCGGCTCCATATCCGCCGTCGAAGCTGCCGACGCGCGGCCCGGTCTGGCCGAACCGAGCGTTGTCGGCGGCGATCGTCAGGTCGCAGACGACATGAAGCACGTGCCCGCCACCAATCGCATACCCCGCGACCATGGCCACCACCGGTTTCGGCAGGCGGCGGATCTGGACCTGAAGGTCGAGCACGTTCAGGCGCCCTGTGCCTTTGGGGTCGATGTAGCCGTCATCCCCCCTGATGCGCTGGTCACCACCAGAGCAGAACGCCTCGGTGCCGGCTCCTGTAAGGATGATCACTCCAATCTTCGGATCGTCGCGAGCGACCTCAAACGCCCGCGACATCTCGACGACAGTGGTCGGGCGGAACGCGTTGCGAACCTCCGGGCGGTTGATGGTGATCTTTGCGATGCCGTCCCAGGTCTGATAGACGATGTCGGTATAGCGTCCCGAACGACGCCAGCCACGCCGCTCGGTGGCTCTGGGGCCGGGGGGCTTGGATCGACCCTTCAAGCTGGCACTCCTAGAGCGATCACTAGCACTATTCGAATCGTAGCTGAATCGAAAAACCCGGTTATGCGCGCTTGCGAGACTTGCGCTTGGGGAACAAGCTCAAGATCTTGGCGTAGTCCTCGGGCGTGTCGATGTCGTCGGGACGGCCTGGAGCCGGCACCGTGTCAAGCAGCTCGGGGTGTCCGTCGAGGATCTGCCGGGCGCCGGCATCGCCGTCGAGGGCATAGAGCGATTCCCACAGCTCGCGAGCAAGGACGACAGGTGGCGTCCATTGGCCGCCCTTCTTGGACACTGCGACAGCCGGTCGCGAGCCCTCGCGCCGCCAGGCCCGCAGCAAGGCGGCGACGGTCCGCGAGCCGACCAACGGCTGGTCGCCCAGCAGGACCACGGCGGCCTGGATCTCGGGCCTGACGGCCCGAAGGCCCGCCTTGAGGGAGGAGGCCATGCCGGTGTGTGCGTCGGGATTGTTGACGACCTCCGCCGCGCCCTCGACCGCGTCCTTGACGTCATCAGAGGAGTACACGACGACCAGCTGGTGGCATCCACCGTCGGCGGCTGCTTCGACCGCGTGCCTGACCATCGGCCTTCCATCGAACTCGAGCAGCAGCTTTTGCGAGCCCGGCATTCGCGTGCTGGAGCCTGCCGCGAGCACGATGGCGGCGACGGGAAGGAGAGCCGCGGCGAGGCGCTCCAAAGGCGGCCTCGCCGATCGAATCCATTCGACCTCAACGTCCGCGCGGAGGGCGAGCTCGGCGAAGTCGCGCAGGCGGGCGCTGTCGCCATCAACCAGCAGGAGACGCCGGCCGGCCAGGACGGCGAGATCGGGGACTGAGTCGGGGAGGGTGATGACTGCCAGCGACCGGCAATCGTCCCGCGCTGCAACGTGTTCGAGGGCGTGCTGGATATCGCGTCCGCGCACCACCACGCTGTGAGGTCCATCCGGCTCTCGATACGTGCGGCCTCGGATGGGCAGCTCGAGGTCGCTCATCACGAACACCATGGCCCCTCCAGCATGCCAGACAAATCACGTGGGAGGATTGAAAGCCTCGCCCCGATGGACGCTGCGCCATCCAATGCATTGGCCATGTGGGGAGGAAATGCGACGGGATTAGACCGGCGTGGCCGCCACGCTTTAGTCTTTTTTAATGCCTCTACTTGGCGCTCACGTCGATTCGTCAGGCGGCCTGCACCTTGCCTTCGAGCGTGCCGCGGCTATGGGCGCTGAAGCGATCCAGGTCCATCCGACTCCGCCTGGCTTCTGGGGCTCGCCCAAGCTCGATGAGCTGCGCATCTCGACCTTCAAGGAAGCCGCTGCGAAGCACGGCCATCCTCCCTTTTACTTCCACGCCGTCTACCTGATCAATCTGGCAGGCGACGATCCTGGCATGCGCCAGCGATCCGAAAGCACTCTTGCCGGCTACCTCAAGGCGGCCGACGACCTTGGCATCAACGGGGTGATCTTTCACACGGGGTCGCACAAGGGAGCCGGCTTCGACGCCCGGCTGCCGAACATCGTCGAACACTTGAAGCGCGTGATGGAGCGGGCCGATCCGAAGATCGCACGCCTGGTGATAGAGAACAATGCGGGTCTTGGCGGCTGCGTCGGGGCGCGTTTTGAGGAGATCGCGCAGATGTTGGCCGCCCTGGGTGATCCGAGGGCTTCGGTGTGTTTCGACACGTGTCACGCCTTCGCATCGGGTTATGACGAGCGAACGGTTAAGGATGTCGCCAACACATTGGATGAGCTGGACAAGGTCGTCGGTCTTGATCGGGTCGACGTGATCCATTGCAACGACTCGGTGACAGGCCTCGGATCCAATCGCGACCGGCACGCCAACATCGGCGCAGGTCAGATTGGCGAGGAAGGGTTCCGAGCACTGCTTCGCGAGCCGCGTCTGGCCAAGCTCCCATTCATCCTCGAGGTGCCGGGAGCCGGCGGTGGGCCAGACACCGAACAGGTTGAAGTCTTGCGGCGCTTGGCGCGCGACTAAGCCGTCTCGCGCCTGTGCTTGGCCGAAAGGTTCGCGCGTCCGAAGAGGCGCTTGATGGCGACAATCAACGCCGACCGGTGCTCGCCGGCCCAAAGCCGTCGGTTTTCAGCCTCGCGCTGGGCGTCCTGCACTCGGAGCCAAGCGGCGTCCTGGTCAATGTGCTGATGCAATTCCAACCTCCTCGTAACTATTATTTCCAGTACACCAGTTAGTATAACCGCTATAGTCTGTTTGCAGGTTATGGCGAAAAGATGGACGAACTAGCCAACTGATGGATGATCGAGAGACCGCCGACGGCGTTTTGGGCCTGGTTCAGGCCTACGTCAACACTGTCGATCTGGAAGCCGGGACCGACGCATTCAGTGACCCAAACACGCTGACTACCTGGTTGGTTGCACGTGGGCTGATGCGGCAACAGCAGCCTGGGACCGAGGCTGACCGCAGGCACGCGATAGCGGTGCGGGAGGCGATCCGGGGAGTCATCGGCGCCAATTCGGGCTCCGTGGTCTACCCCGTCGACATCGCCACCCTCAACGAGGCGGCCGCTGCCAGCGGCCTGCGGGCGCGCTTCGGCCCGGATGCCAGGGCCCGCCTGGAGCCGGAAGCGGGCGGAGTCGAGGGCGCCCTCGGACGCGTCGTGGCTGCGGTTTTCACAGCCATGGGCGAGGAGGGCTGGACGCACCTGAAACTATGTGATTCGCACACCTGCCAGTGGGCGTTCTACGACAGGTCGCGCAACCACTCCAGCCGCTGGTGCAGGATGGCCTCGTGCGGCAACCGACAGAAGGCGAGGCGGTTCCGCGAGCGCGTAAAGGAAACCTGAGCGCTTCGAGGCCGCGAGTGGACGGCGCTGATCGGTGAACAAAGCTCGAGCCGAGACCTTCAGCGACGGCGTCTTCGCGGTTGCTGCCACGGTGCTGGTGTTCGCCATCCTGGTGCCCGATGTCGAGGACGGCCTCCTCGCGAACGCGTTGCTCGCCGAGTGGCCCTCGTATGCCGCCTATGCAATCAGCTTTTTGACCATCGTGGTCATCTGGGTCAACCACCATGTCGTGTTCGATTCGATGGACCGAATCGACCGCCCCCTCCTTTTCCTCAACGCGCTGCTGCTGTTGACGGTCGCTGTCATTCCTTTCCCGACAGGGGTGCTGGCGAAGTATCTGCAGGCTGGGCACGACCAGCAGGCGGCGGCTTTCGCATACGGGCTTGCCATGTCGTCGATGGCTGTCGCATTCAGCTGCTTCACTCTCTATGCAAGGCGTTTCCGCCGGACTTACGTGCCGCTCGACTGGATCGGCTTCTCGTTCGGGCTGTTCCTCTACCCATTGGCGACCCTGCTGACGCTCGCCAGCTACAGTCTCAGCCTTGCGATTTACGCGCTGATAACGATCTTCTACCTCGTGCTGCCGATACTTCGCGAACGACTGGCCGGCTCAAGCGATTGAGGTTTTTCGCGCCTCGCGCATGAATGCGCCCGAGCCGCCAAACCGCACTGCGGTGATCTCGGCGAGGATGCCCAGCGCAGTCTCCTCTGCCCCACGGCCGCCCAGGTCGAGGCCGACCGGCCCATGCACTCGTGAAAGCTGCTCGTCCGTGAACCCTTCTGCTCGCAGCGCGTCGAACCGGTTCTGGTTGGTCTTGCGGCTTCCAATTGCCCCGATGTAGCCGACGTCCTTGCCAAGCACCGAGCGAAGTGCCGGCAGGTCGAACTTGGGGTCGTGGGTGAGGATCACCACGTAGGTCGAGTTGTCAAGCGTCAGCCTCGATAGCGCCTCGTCTGGCCACGACACCATCAGCTCGTCAGCCTCTGGAAACCGCATCCTCGTTGCGAACTTCGCGCGCGCGTCGACCACCGTCACGCGATAGCCCATCAATTTCGCAAGGCGGTGCAACGGAATGGCGATGTGGATGGCGCCGACGATGACAAGGTGAGCCGGGCGGCGCATTGGTTCGATGAACCAGTCTCCTTCGCGCCGTGCCAGCTCGCTGCCCGACGGCGCGCCTGATGAGAGGTCCACCTCCCCTGTGAC
Organism: Candidatus Limnocylindria bacterium; assembly: GCA_035535675.1. Taxonomy (GTDB): domain Bacteria; phylum Chloroflexota; class Dormibacteria; order Dormibacterales; family Dormibacteraceae; genus Palsa-872. The sequence continues at coordinate 31,726 of DATLPO010000113.1, read as the reverse complement.
CAAGTTCGTGCGCAGCGTCGCGGCCTCGTTCCGCTCCAGCATCGCAAGCAGCTGTTCATGGGTATGGGTCAACGGCTGCACAAACACCTCGATATGGCCGCCGCAGGCGAGGCCGACCTCAAAAGCCACATCGTCGGCGACTCCAAAAGCGGCCACCTTCGGCCTTTTCGTTTGGAGCACCTTTTGCGCTTCCTCGAAAACCGCGCCCTCGATGCATCCATTGGACACCGAGCCTGCCATCTTGCCCGACCGCGTGACCACCATTTTCGATCCTAGCGGCCGTGGGCTCGAGCCCCAGGTCTCGACTACAGTCGCGAGCGCGATTTCCTCCCCCGCCCTCGTCCACTGCTCAAGCTCATGCAGGACCTCGCGCACTTCCCCTATCTCCTGTTTGAGCGGGTGCCAAGTCCCGCGAGCAGGCTGCCGAGGTCGTCAAGGGCCTTCAGGTTGTGAGCGGCGAGGAAGTCGTCGCAGTACGGAAGCGCCGCCGCCATTCCACGGGTCAGAGGTTGGTAACCATCCGAGCCGATCAGCGGGTTGAGCCAGATCAGCCGGTGTGCCGAACGCCTCAGATGGATCAGCTCCGCGGTGAGCTGCGCGGGATCGCCACGATCCCAGCCGTCGCTGACGATGATCACCACAGCCCCGTGGCCAAGCACGCGGCGGGCCCAGTGGCGGTTGAAGTCGGCGAGCGCATCACCGATCCGCGTGCCTCCGCTGAAATCGTGTACGCCCTTGCTCAACGAGTCCAGAGCGCGATCGAGGTCGCGTTGGCGCAACAATCGCGTGACACGGGTCAGCCGGGTGGAAAAGACGAAAGCCTCGAGGTCCTCGCGACGCGCGATTGCGTGAGTGAAGATCATGAGCAGGCGCGAGTATTTCTCCATCGAGCCGCTCACGTCGCAGATGAGCACGAGCGGTCTGCGCCGAAGCCTTGGGCGGCGGTGAAACAGCTGCATGAGCTCCCCGCTCGAGCGGATCGCGTGGCGCGCCGTTCGCCTTAGATCGATTCGCCCCGCCTTCGCGGGCCGCAATCGTCGAGTGCGGCGTTCGGCAACCCGCCATGGCGCCTGTTCGAGCAGGCGGCGCACCTGCTCCGTCTCTTGCCAGGTCATCTGCTCAAAGTCCTTGTGTCGCAACAGCTCCTCGGCGCTGTAGCCGCTCGAGCTGGCCGGGACGATCGTGACATCCTGCTCGCGGTTCATCTGGGACTGGTTCAGCCCAAGCGCGTTCGACCATGCCTTGGCCCGCTCCGGCGACATCGGCAAAGCGCGGCTGCGCCCGGGCACCTGGCCCGCCGAAGCTCGCGGATCCGCCGGCGCCCAGAAGATGTCGAAAGCGGCCTCGAAGGTGGCGAGCTCATCCTTCCTGCTCACGAATACGGACCTGAGCGCATTACGAAAATCGACCTGGTTCCGCAGCTCGATGTGGTTGAGCGCGCGGGTCGCATCGGTCAACCTCCGAGGACCAGCCTCCATACCCGCATCGTGAAGGAGTCGCGCGAAAGCTCCTAGCCTTGGCAGGAGGTCCGGCTCGCCGGACCTCCGTTCTCCTCCCCAAGGGCCGGAGGGGGCGTCGAGCTCAGGCACCTCTCGCCTTCTCGACCATCGCGGGAACCTGCTCGCGGACGCGCTCCAGGTCTTCCTGGTACTTGAGAGCCGCGCCCAGCGTGGCGTCGACGAGGGATGCGTCAATCCGCGTGGCGCCGAGCGCAGCGAGCGAGCGCGCCCAGTCCAGCGTCTCAGCGACACCCGGCACCTTGTACAGGTCCATCCCTCGGAGCCCCTGCACCAGGGCGGCCACCTCGCGGGCGAGCCCGTCGGCGGCTTCCGGCGCGCGGGCCCTCACGATCTCGACCTCCTTCTCGAGGTCGGGGTAGTCGATCCAGTGATACAGGCAGCGGCGCTTGAGCGCGTCGTGGACCTCGCGGGTCCGGTTGGAGGTGATGACCACGAAGGGAGGCTTCTTCGCTTTGATCGTGCCGATCTCCGGGATCGAGACCTGGAAGTCGGAAAGCAGCTCGAGGAGGAAAGCCTCGAACTCCTCGTCCGACCGGTCTATCTCGTCGATCAGCAGCACTGGTGGAGTGGCGTCGTCGTTATCGATGGCATCCAGGAGAGGGCGCCTCAACAGGAACTCGGAACTGAAGATTTCGCGCTCGGCGGCCTTCCGATCGCCCTTCTCGTCAAGAAGCCGGATGTGGAGGAGCTGGCGCGGGTAGTTCCACTCGTAGACCGCGTGCGCGAGGTCGATGCCCTCGTAGCACTGAAGGCGGATGAGCCTGGCGCCCAACACGTCAGCCATTACCTTGGCGGCCTCTGTCTTGCCAACACCAGCCTCGCCTTCGATGAACAGCGGCTTGCCGAGCTTCAGCGCGAGGAAGATCGAGGTCGCCAGCCCGCGGTCGCCGATGTAGCGGCGCTCGCGCAGACGCGACTCGACTTCGTCGATAGTGGCGGGTGCAGAAGGCATCGCCGAAAAGACTACCGGCCGCGTAGGCGAAACGCGGCCGGTAGTGAAAGGACCAACTCCAGGCTAGCCTGCTTGCTCGATCGCCCTCTTGGTCAGAACCCTTGCCAGGTGCTTCTTGTACTCGGGGCTCGCGCGCAGGTCGCCAGACGGGTTCAGCCCGTCGGACGCGTGCTGCGCGGCCTCCTCCGGCTTGGCGCCCTTGTGCAGAGCCTCCTCGACGGCTTTCGCGCGCACCGGGGTCGAGCCAACGTTGGTAAGGCCGATTCGCCAGCCTCCGTTCATCTTCTGGGCGGCGGCGCCAACGATGGCCCAGTCGAACAGGCGCCGGCGGAACTTGATGTACTTGTGCGGGCCATCAGCGACAGGGAACACGATCTCGGTGACTATCTCGTCCGCCGCCAGTGGCGTCGTGAAGATGTCCTTGAAGAAGTCCTTCGCCGCGATCGTGCGCTGGTTGGTCACGATGTCCGCGTCCAGCATCAGTGCGATCGTCGGGTAGTCTCCCGCCGAATCCGCATGGGCGACGACCCCGCCGATGGTGCCCATGTTGCGAACCTGGTTGTCCCCCACTTCGCCTGCCACTTCACCGAGGATGGGCAGCTTGTCTTTGACGACCTGCGAGTTCTGAAGCGTGACATGGCGCACCAGAGCACCGACATGCAGCTTGCCGCCACTCTCCTTGATCTGATCAAGGCCTTTTATATCGTTGATGTCGACAAGCGCCTTGGGCTGCGCGAGTCGGAGGCGCATGAGGGGGATCAGGCTGTGGCCTCCCGCCAGCACCTTGGCGTCTTCGCCGTATTTGTTGAGCAGCTTCACCGCCTCCTCAACGGAGGAGGCCTTGGCGTATTCGAAAGCGGCCGGGATCACTTGCGTGCCTCCTTTCCGTCGTGGTTCGTGCCGTGCGAATCCTTGATCTGTTTCCAGATCCGATCTGGGCTCGCGGGCATGTCGACGTGCTTGATGCCGAACGGCGAGAGCGCGTCGCAGACGGCATTGATGACTGCGGCAGAGCTGGCGATGGTGCCGGCTTCACCGATGCCCTTGACGCCAAGCTCGTTGGTTGGCGACGGGGTGATGGTTCGGCCGAGCTCGAAGGTCGGGAACTCGTTGGCGCTCGGGAGCAGATAGTCGGTGAAAGTTCCGGTCCTCATCTGGCCTGATTCGTCGTCGTAAACGACCTCTTCGTAAAGGGCTTGCGAAATGCCCTGCGCCACGCCGCCGTGAATCTGGCCGTCGACGATCATCGGGTTGATGATGTTGCCGCAGTCGTCGACTGCGATATAGCGCTGCAGGTCGATATGACCGGTCTCGACATCGACCTCTACCACAGCGATGTGAGTGCCGAAAGGCCAAACAAAGTTGCTCGGGTCGTAGTACGCGACCGCCTCAAGCCCCTGCTCCATGCCCTCAGGCAGGCCGGCGCCGTAAGAGGCGAACGCCACCTCACCGAACGCTTTGCGCTTGTCAGGGCTTCCTTTGACGTAGAAGTGGCCCTGATCGAAGACGACATCCTCTTCAGCGGCTTCAAAGATGTGGGCGGCGAGCTTGCGGGCCTTATCGACAACCTTCTTGCTCGCCTTGAAAACAGCCATTCCGCCCACCGCAAGCGAGCGGCTGCCGTACGTCCCATAACCGAAGGCCGGCCCCTCGGCAGTGTCGCCGTGACGCAACTCAATCGAGTCGTAAGGCACGCCCAGGGTGTCAGCCACGATCTGCGGGAAAGTGGTGTCGTGGCCCTGACCGTGTGAATGGGTGCCGACGTAGACCGCGACCGACCCGGTCGGGAATACGCGGACCTGTGCCGATTCGACAAGCGCTATGCCTCCGGTCGCGGGCGCTGTGGCCGCGCTCGGCCCGAAGCCGCAGATCTCGATCCAGCTCGACAGTCCGATGCCGAGGTACTTGCCCTTCTTGCGGCCCTCTTCCTGCTGTTTGCGCAGCTTGTCGTAACCCGCTATCTCAAGGGCCATGTCCATTGCCTTCTCGTAGGCGCCTGAGTCGAACACCAGGCCGAAGTGGTTGGTGTGGGGAAATGCCGAGATGAAGTTCTTGCGACGGAGCTCGGCCGGGTCCATCTTCAACTCACCGGCGAGCAGATCGATCGCCCGCTCGCAAAGGTGGGTCGCCTCTGGGCGACCAGCGCCCCTATATGGATCCGTTGGAACGCGGTTGGTAAGGACTCCGATCGTGCGCGCCGACACGTGCTTCCAGTTGTAAGCGCCGCCCGCCAGCAGGCACGCGCATGCCTGGAACGCCGCAAACGTGCCCATGTATGCGCCGGCATCCAGGTACTGGGTGACTTTGATGAAGACGAGCGTCCCATCCTTCTTGGCTCCGGCCTCAATCTCGAAGACCTGCCCTCGGCCGTGGGTCGTCGTCTGCAGCGACTCGGTGCGCGACTCGATCCATTTGACAGGACGCCCGCTGAGCTTTGCCGCGGCAGGCACCAGCCAGTCTTCCGAGTAGGGGCTGATCTTGGCGCCAAAGCCTCCGCCCACGTCGGGCGAGATCACGCGAAGCCTGTTTTCAGGAATCCCCATCGCGCCCCCGAGGAACAGCCGTACAAAGTGTGGGCTCTGGCTCGACATCCAGACGGTCATAGTCCCGTCAGGCTTTGAATACTCGGCGAGCACGCCGCGGGTCTCCATCGAGGTCGGCGCGAGGCGCTGTTGGAGAATTCGCGCCTTGATCACCACGTCGGCCTCTTTCATCACCGCCGGGTCATCGGGTATGTAGGTCAGATCCCACCCGAGGTTGTCAGGCCCTCCCGAGTGGACTGTGGGACTCTTGGCCTCGAGCGCCTTGTCCAGGTCCATCACCGCCGGAAGCTGCTCGTACTCGACATCGATCAGGTTCGACGCATCCGACGCCTGGTACTTGGTCTCGGCCAGCACCACCGCGACGGGCTCGCCTTGATAAACGACTTCTTTGTCGGCGATCGGAAACCTCGGTGGGCTCTGCTTCTTTTCCGCCACGAACGACGGCGTGACGGGCATGGTCCCGGACAGCACTTTGGCAAAATCCTTGTGCGTGTAGACGGCGACCACTCCTGGAGCTTTGGTCGCCTCGGTGACATCGATTTTCTTGACCAGAGCGTGGGCGAAGGGGCTGCGGACGACGGCTAGGTGAACTGTGCCTGGCCGCGTGAAGTCATCGACGTAACGGCCCTCGCCGCTGACCAGCCGGGGGTCTTCGCGGCGGTGGATCTTGGCTCCGATCATTGTTGTGACGGCCATTGCTTAGCTCCTCCCCGCTGAGTGCGAGTGCTCGCCCGACTTGGCCTTCGACCCGTTCATCGCCTTGGCGGCAGATTGCACCGACTTGACGATGTTCACGTACCCGGTACACCGGCAGAGGTTGCCCTCAAGACCCTGTCGTATCTCGTCCTCGGATGGGTTCGGATTCTGAGACAGCAAGTAGGACGCGGCCATGATGAAGCCGGGAGTGCAAAAGCCGCATTGCAGGCCGTGCTCGTCCCAGAACGCCTGCTGCAATGGATGCAGCTCGCCGTCCTTGGCCATCCCCTCGATCGTCGTCAGGCTTTTACCCTCCGCCTGGACCGCGAACATCGTGCAGCTCTTAACAGCCTTGCCGTCCACAAGGATGGTGCACGCGCCGCACTGGCTGGTGTCGCATCCGATGTGCGTCCCCGTCAGGCCCACGACGTCTCGCAGATAGTGCACGAGCAGGAGGCGGGGCTCGACCTCGTGCTCACGCCGCTGGCCGTTGACTGTGGTGGCGACCTTGTGCTTCATACGACTCCTCCCTATCGGCGGTGGCGGCGCCGTCAGGCGCCGAAAACTGTCGTTGAATCCGGGCCGGCGGAGGCCGGCAGCGGGGTCGATAACGGTGTGCGGGTGGCGGGGGACCTCATACCGCGCGTGATCGGCCGAAGGCGTACCTGTCTATTGCGCTACTTTTAGCGGCGAAATGCAACTAGAAAATTCATTCACGGTCGGAGCCCCACCCGATCGGGTGTTCGCCTACCTCCTCGACGTCAACAAGATCGTCGGATGTGTCCCAGGGGCAGAGCTGTCCGAAGTGGTGGACCCGACCACCTTCAAAGGGAAGGTCAAGATCAAGGTCGGCCCGATCACAGTCGCCTACAACGGCACAGCGCGAATCGCCGATCGTGACGATGCGAACCACGCTGCAACGCTGGAGGCAGACGGCAGGGAGACCACTGGCCCTGGCTCTGCTCGCGCCAAAGCACGCATGACGGTTGAGGCGGAGGGCTCCGGTTCGATAGTCAAGATCGTCACCGAGTACAGCGTGGCCGGCCGCGTTGCCCAGTTCGGCCGGGGCGTCATGGAGGACGTCTCGCGCCGGATCGTCACGGACATGGCCGCATGCATCAAGGCAAATGTCGAGGCGGCTGAGCCCGGCTCAGGAAGCGGCGACGCTTCGGGGGCGAGCGGTGAGACTCACGACACCGGACCGGGACCTGGAGGGGACGTGCACCGGGCGGTGCCGGCGCAAACATCACGGCCGATCAATGCGTTTGGATTGCTCTTCTCAGTTCTCTGGGCGCGCCTGACAGGACGCAATGAAGAGCGCGACAAGGTTCTGATGGAGCCGCTGGATTCGGGCACAGCCGGTATCGGCGCCCTTCTGGCGCTCAGCACTGTGGTCGGGCTCGCGCTCGCGACAGTGGTGGTGGTTTCCGGCGTCAACGCGATCCTCAACACCACCTGAGCCGGAACATTTATTAGCGGCGCTCCTGAGCTCGAGACGCTTTTTTCGCCTCTAGCGCTCAGCCGAGGTAGAGCGCGAGCATGTGGTCGCGGTTGACCCAGATAACCGGTTGGGTCCATGTCTTGCCCGCGATTCCGATGATGGTGACAGTGACATCTACCAACGGGAAGAAGGGGTTCTTCAACAGCACCTCGGCGTGCATCTTGGGCTCGAGGGCTTTCGGGAACTCGGCAGCGCCTGCAACCATGAAATTGGCTGCCTGGTACATGGCGTAGCGCCTGGTCACCTCCAGCTGGTCGGGCGGAGGCGGCTCAGGCTCAACTGTCCTGATCCCGCCGATATGAGCCTTGCTGAAAAGGCCCTCGGGGACTCCGTTGAGAGGAACGGCTCCGGGGAGCAGGGGCTCGGCGCTGACGTTCCTGAGATGGAAGAACGGCTCGGGGTCGTTCATCGTCTCGCGCAGGCGGACCCTCATCTGGATCTCGCCGGTCAGGCGCTGATACGCGGTCAGCACGTCCACCTTGCTCCACGCGACGGTGGGTTGGAGCATCGCGCCGGTTGCAGGCATCGCGAGGGAGGATAACTCGCCGGCTGCCAGAATTGGAGCGATGGAGCTGGAGACAGCGCGAAAACGCATCCTGGACCGCGCCGACCTGAACGCTTTCATCTCGGTCTCGTCAGAGGAAGGCGAAGGCACAGTAGTCGCCGTGAAGGACCTGGTCGACGTGGCCGGCATGGTGACCACCGCCGGCAGCGTGATTCTTCCCAGGGAGCCGGCCAAGCAGGACGCGCCGGTCGTGAAGAGACTTCGCGACCAGGGCTGCGTCATAGTCGGCAAGACGAATCTGCACGAGTGGGCTTTCGGGGTGACCAGCACCAACCCGCATTACGGGGCTGTGCGCAATCCACACGACATCGAGCGGGTGGCCGGCGGCTCATCGGGTGGCTCGGCTGTCGCCGTAGCGGCAGGCATGTGCGACTGGGCGGTCGGCACTGACACCGGCGGCTCGATTCGCATTCCCGCTTCCTTCTGTGGTGTCGTCGGCTTCAAGCCCGCGCTGGGCAGCATCGATACAGCGGGAGTCATTCCGTTGAGCCGCTCTCTTGACACACTCGGTCCGCTCGCCCCCAATGTCGCAAGTGCAGCTCGCGCCTATTCGATGATGTCTGGAGAGGCGATATCGGGGGATGCGACCAGAAAACCGCGGCTCGCGGTTCCGAGGGGTTGGGTAGCGGACCTGGATGACGAGACAGCTCGAGCCTGGCAGCTTGTGTCAGCCGGCCTGCCCGAAGTGGACTTTGTCGAGAGGGGGCCGCTGTACAACCTTGGCCTCACCGTCCTCCTGGTCGAAGCTGCTGTCTACCACCGCCGGTGGATCGCCGAATTCCCAGACAAATACGGCGCTGACGTCCTTGCCAACCTCCGTCGAGGGCTGGAAGTGCTCGCCGTCGACTTTGACGAGGCGATCGAGGCATTGCCGAGATTGCGCGAGGAGGCGATGCATGCGATGGAAGGCATTGACGCTCTGTTGCTGCCGGCTAGCGCAATCGTTGCGCCAACCATCGGCGCGGGGCTGGAAGCACGCGAGCCTGCCACGCGATTCACGCGCCCCTTCAACACCTCAGGGCAGCCGGTGGTCAGCCTGCCGGCCCCAGTCCGTGGCCTTCCCGTCGGCATTCAGGTGGTAGGCAAGACGAATAGCGGCGCCATCGCCGCCGCCGCCTGGTTGGAACAGGAGTGGAAGCAGCTCACGGCGTGAAGTCCAAGGAGCTCTACCCGCCGGTCTTCAGCCGTCATGCGGCCGCGTACCAGCAGCGGCTCGAGGACATCATGTCCCGAAGCGAGTCGGTCGGGCGGATGCGAGCGCTCGAGCTCGTCGAAGCGCGGCCTGGTATGAAGATCCTCGACCTGGCGTGCGGGCCTGGCACGCTGAGCCGGCGCCTGGCGACGATGGTGGCCCCCGGTGGAGAGGTCGTGGGGGTGGACCTCGCGCCAGGGATGCTTGCACTTGCACGATCGATGAACATCGCTAACGCACGCTTCGAGATCATGGACATCGAGGAGCTCGCCTTCGCCGATGCGTCGTTCGATGCCGAGCTGTGCGGACATGGGTTCCAGTTCGTGCCTGACCTGCCTCGTGCGCTGAGGGAGGCTCGGCGTGTTTTGCGACCTACGGGAAGGCTTGCCGCGAGCGTTCCCGTCTCCGCGCGGCGAAACGAGGAGGTGTGGTCGCTGCTCGACTCAGTGATCGACAGGTGGCTTGCGCGTGCTCCAGAGGCGATTGACCAACGTCCGACTCGCGAAACGATTCAAGACGCCGCGGCGTTCCAACAAGCGGCGGTCGACGCCGGTTTCGCCAGCGCAAATGTTGAGCTCATCGAAGAGACGGTGCATTGGGATTCGGCGGGCCACTTGGTGACCAACTTCATGGGCTGGTGGGACTGCGCGTTCCGACTCGAAGGAATCGAGGGAGATCGCCGTCAAGCCATCATGGATGATGCGACCGCAACGCTGCGAAGCCGGCATCCCGGCAGGATCGAGACCAAGGGGAGGAACCATGTGCTGTTGGCGAGGGCCTGATGCTTTCAGTAGGGCCAATCCTTAGCGGTTCGCGAGAGCGCCGGCGCGCCTTCGGCGCTTCCCTTCTAGTCGCTTTCTTGATGGGTTGCTCAGGTCAGCCGACCGCGACGGCGCCCTCCCCGGCGCCCTCCCCGACGGCGGCGGACTCACCCAGCCCTTCTCCGAGCCCAATCGTGTTCAGCTCGCCGCAGTACCGCGCGCTCTGGGTCGACGCATTCCACGACGGAATCAAGTCCCCGGCACAGATCGAAAAGTTGGTTGCCGACGCTCATCGCGGAAACCTCAATGCGCTGATCGTGCAGGTTCGCAAGCGCGGCGACGCGTACTTCAACGTGGCCGATGAGCCACGTGCCACGGATATTCACGGGCCGCCCGAGTTCGACCCTCTCGCGTACGTAATCAAGCTCGCGCATGCATCGATACCCCGGATTGAAGTGCATGCCTGGCTCAACACCTTCTTCGTTGGTGAAACCAGCGCGGTCTACAAAGCTCATGGCAATGCATGGGGCAACCGCGCTAGTGACAACTTCAAAGGCGCCTTTCTTGACCCTGGCATCCCCGCGGTCTTGACCTATACACACAAGATCTTCTTGGATGTCGCGCTGAACTACGACGTCGATGGGCTGCACATGGACTATGTGCGCTACCCGGGGGTCGCTTGGGGGTACAACCCAAACGCGATTGCCCAGTACAAGCTTGAGACGGGCGCGCAAACAACTCCAGCACCTGAAGATGAAGCCTGGAAAGCGTGGCGCAGGGCCCGCGTGACTGCTTTCGTGCGCGACCTCCACGCGGATCTCAAGCGGATGAAGCCGAAGGTGAAGTTGAGCGGGGCGCTGATCTGCTTCGGGGGAGGGCCCGCCGGCGCGACGCTCGCCGACTGGGCGGGGACGTCGGCGTACGGGTCGGTTTTCCAGGATTGGCGCGCATGGATGATCAACGGCTATGTCGATTTCGGAGTGCCGATGAACTACGACAGCGACTGGAACAACCTTGAGCAGTACTGGTTCGGGCGCTGGCTCGATTTCGAGAAAGACTCAGGCTTCGGCAACCGCATCCTGACCGGCGTTGGGGCGTTTCTCAATTACCCCGAGGACACGCTTGCGCAGATACGCCGGGCGCTTGCGCCGTCTGCGGCCGGCAACCGTGTGCTTGGAATCGCGATCTACTCCTACGGCTCGACGTCGGTGTACGGCAACGCCGATTTTTACGACAACTCAGAGCTTGCAGCCGGTCTGCCCCGCCAGCCTTACTACGGCAGCGTCAGCCACCGAGACCCGGCCTCGGCGCGAGCGCGCGCATTCAACAACTCGTTCATGACCCAGCTGTCTCGGCCTGATCAGTACTGGGATCCAGTCCTGGGTTGGGTCCCGACGAAGGCAGTGTTCACGCGGCCGGCACTCGTGCCCGCGCTGCCGGCCCGCTGACCTTGCCGAGGGCAAGCACGCTCCTGCGCCTTCTCGCGTTCGCAGTGCCTGCAGCGCTCGCGATGGCGGGCGTCCAGCCTCTGCTCGGCGCAGCCGAAGGGGCTGTCGGTGCGGGATGGGCGATGAGCCTCACTGTTCCGGCTCTTGGCGCAGCTGCACTTATCTTCGGTGCGGCGCGCCTGTTAGACCGAGGTGACGTGGCGCAGCCTCCCTGGTACACAGCCTGGCTTCTGTTACCAGGCTCATTTCTGTTGGCCGGCGCGGCTGCGATGTGCATCTTCGGGGCGCTGGTCGAGTATCCGGCCATCGCCGCGACGATGTGGACGCTACTGGCGATCGGCGCGCTATCGTGGGCCACGGCGATGGCGTTGGTGCGCCGCGCCTCGAATTGAGAATGAGAGGGAACCCGGATGGTTCCTCTGCGCGCAAAGCGGCGTTAAGGATGGGCCTTACTGAATGCATCGCGCGTGCAGCTTCGCCGCAGGCGCTGCTCTCTTTCCGGTATATCGATGGGATTTTCTAGAAGACAACTCCTGGCCACAATTGGCAGTCGATGAAAACAAAGTCATGGCCGGGGAAACCCCGACCAACCCTGCAGCGCTAGGGAAGCGGGGAACCGGCTAGCCGGTCGCCCGCGAGTGCATCATCACGGCGCCGTCGCCGGCTGCTCGGCGAAGGCATACGCAAACCCACATCCTGTACGGTCTCCAGCTCTCCGCCAGCTCCTCCAGCTTCTTCGCACCCGGCTCTCGGTTCAGCCCATACGCGGCGCGGACCGCACCAGCCAGTCGCGGTTCATTGCCCGGGAGCTCGTCAACTGCGCTGAGCGCCCTCAGCCGCACGAGCTGCGACCCGAAATCTCCAATTCCAAGTAGCTCTTTCAACCGCCCCAGCGACTCATCGCGCGGCAGCGAGCGCAGCGTGTCCGTATCCAGCGCTCCAGCGAGCGCAGACGTGCCTAGCGCGTTCAAATATTCGACCTTTCGTCCGAAGAGCCCAGGGAACGCCTTGAGCTCGATCAGCTGTGCCGGGCCTGGAAACACCCAGAGCGAGTGGCCGTGAACGTCCACCTCGTGGCCGAGCTCAAGACTCATCCTGTCTTTTACGCCCTGGCCCTGGCGCATCGAGATTCGCGACGAGATGAGGCACCACGCCGCCGCCTCGTATGCATTCGACCAGTTCACCGGCCGGAAGCCGGGGTACATAACCTGAAGACTCGCGACCACCGGGTCACGTCTTCCAACATCCGGCCATTCGCGGCCGTCGATGTCGAGGCTCAGAATGCGCGCGACCTGCCCCTTTGCAGAATCGGCGTCGACATCACCGTAAACCTCGCCGCGGATCTGGCCAGAGGCTGACTGGGTGAGGCACACACCCACGGGCTGCCATCCCTTGTCGGCCAGGAACGCTAGATGAAGATGGCCGGACGACGCGCCCCCAACTGAGGGGGCCCGATGCCAAGCGCCTATGAAATTGGCGCTCTCCTCCAGCGAATAGTCGCCTGAAGGGTCCAGCTCAAACGTCGTGTCGACGGTCAGCTATGCCAGCTTGATTCGGTTTGCCCGCGGGCCCTTCTGGCTTGGCTCGATCTCGAAGTTCACTCGTTCGCCACCGGCCAGCGAGTCGAAGTTCAGGCTGGAGTCGAGTCCAGTTCGGTGAAAGAAGTATTCCCGTCCGTCTTCAGCGGCGATGAACCCGAAACCGCGGTCGGAAACCAGCTTCTTGATAGTGCCTGTCGGCATCTCCGCAACTCCTCTTCTCGAAAGAAAATCACGCGAACGCACGGGCCCTTTCGAGAAGAATCGACGACCGCGGCGATCACCGCCGGAGAGCTGGCGGCCGACTTACCTTAGCACCGGAGTTTGGGAGTTTCATCCCACAATTTAGAGGGCCAGCAGCACCACTCCAAGCAGGGTCGCAGTGGCCCCAAACAGCTTCAGCGGCGCGCCTTTTCGCTCGCGCAGCTTCCAGATTCCCCACACGGCTACGGCCACAACGGCTGTCTCGCGCACCGGCGCCACCACCGAAAGCGGAGCGATGTTCAGCGCCAGGAGCACGAGCAGGTATCCGCCCCACATGAAGATGCCGATGAGCGCCGCCTGGCGCCAGGTGAGGGGCTGGCGATCGAGGCGGGCTTCACGCTCATCCCGCAACTGACCTCGAGATTGCTCCAACTTCGTGCCGATCCACATCGATGCAGCCAGGCCGAGGGCGAGCAGGGTGATCAGCAGCCAGCCATACAGCCATGGCGTTGACAGCCTCACGCCGACCCGATCGACGGCGCTGTAGGCGGCGATGGAAACGCCCGTCAGAAGCGCGGGCACCGTGGCACGCCCGCTCGTCTGCGGCAGGGTTACCGCCAGGATGCCGAGGAGCAGCAGGGCAACGCCGGCGAGCTGGCCTGGCGCCAGCCTCTCGCCCAACAGAGCGAGGCCCGCGAAGACTGAGAGCACAGGGGCAGAGCCACGCGCAATCGGGTAGACGACCGACAGCTCGCCGCGCCGGTACGCGGCAGACAGCAGCCACAGATAGGCGAGCTCGAATGTGGCAGAGATAGCGCAAAGGGCAGCGGCGACAGGCGTAAGGCCGGGTCGGCCGGTCACCAGCCACGCTGTTAGCGCGATTGGCGCGCTCGCCAGGGCAGCAAAGATGGTGGCGCGCCGGAATGTGCGCATCGGATCTCCGCTGACCTTGACGAGCACGTTCCACGTCCCATGCACAACCGCAGCGGCCAGCGCCAATCCGATTGCAACCGCCGTCATCGGCGGCAATGTATCAACACGCGTGCGAGAATCCGCGCGGGGGGACGAACATGACCGACACCCATTCCGAGCCGCTGGCCGGGCTGGATTCCTGGTTCCTTTATGGCGAGCGCCACGAGGCTCCGCTGCATATCGGCGCGACCTACATCTTCGAAGGCACGCCGCGAGTGAAGGGTGGCAGGGGCGCGTTGGGGCTGGCGCGAACCATCGAGGAGAGGCTCCACTTGGTGCCGCGCTACCGCCAGAAGGTGATGTGGCTGCCAGGCAACCTCGGCAACCCTGTTTGGGTCGACGACCCTGACTTCGATCTCTCTTATCACGTACGTCGCGCGGCGCTGCCCAGCCCAGGCGACGACGCAACCCTGCGCGACTACACGGCTCGCGTCTTCGCCCGCCCTCTCGACCTCAACAAACCGTTGTGGGAGATGACGGTGATCGAGGGCTTGAGTGGAGGTCGCGTAGCTGTCGTGAACAAGGTCCACCACGCGATGGTGGATGGCATCTCCACCGTCGACCTCGCGACTCTCTTGCTTGACTCCGAACCGACGCCCACGAGGTATCAAAAGCCAAAGCGGTGGAAGCCGCGACCCGCCCCGACGCAAGGAGATCTGGTCCGCCGCGTCGCCGCGGAGCTTTCGCCGATCGACGCCCTGAAGATGCTCGCCAGGCTTCGGCCGCAGGAATTGGTGGAAAACGTCATGCGCTCGCCATGGGCCGGCGGCTTGCAGCTCGCGCTTGCGTGGCTGCGACCGGGCACCCCGCTCTTCTTCAACCAGCGCATCGGTCCACACCGCCGAGTCCACTCGGTGAAGGTGCCCTTGCAGCACCTCAAAGATGTCAAATCGGCCTTCGGCGGGACCGTCAACGACGTCGTGCTGGCGGTTATCGGCGAAGCGATGGCACGATGGCTCGATGATCGCGGCGAAGCGGTGCCCCATGCCTTGCGCATTTTCGCGCCGGTGAGTGTTCGCGACGACTCACGCCGCTACAAGCTCGGCAACCTGGTGAGCGGGATGGTGGTAGAGGTCCCGCTCTCTCCCATGACGCCAAGACAGCGACTCAATGCAGTGACCGCGGTGACTGGTGACCTCAAGAGATCGCGCCAGGCGGTGGCAGCGCATACCCTCAGCAACCTCGCCAACTTCGCACCCGCAACACTTCAGGCGCTGGCAGGTCGAGTCGTCACGTCGCAGCCGATGTGGTCGCAGCAGTCAGTGATCAACATCGTTGCCACCAATATCCCTGGCCCGCAGTTTCCGTTCTACACCGGTGGCGCTGAGCTGCTCGACATCTGGCCGCTAGTAGCCATTTACCACTCGCTGGGTCTCAACATCGCGATCGTCTCGTACAACGGCAGCGTCCACTTCGGGCTTCTCGCCGATCGCGATCTGGTCCCCGACCTCGATGACTTCGGACGTCACCTGTCTGAGGCGGTCAGCGACTTCAGACAGAAGACGGTCACTCCAAAACGAAACGTTCGATCAACCGCTCGGTCGTCGGGGCCGCGAAAGAAGGCGGCCAAGAAGGCGGTACACCTCGGGGTTGACGACAAGCCCGTTGTGGCTGCCCCAAACGGAGATCGAGGGAATATCGGGCCGGAGGCAGCTGCGAAAGTTCACCACCGTGTCTGAGCGCGTATAGATCGAGGTCGTCGGGACGACCGGCGGAAGCCGCAGGTCGTGGGCAAATCGGCCCTCGGCGCGAAGGCGCTTTCCGAATCCGATTTCATTCGCAGTGGTGACGACGCCCACTGCGGCTCGCGTGACCAGCGTCAAGTCTCTGAAGTCAGCCAGCGGCGAGCCTAGAGCGATGACCTGCTCCACGCTGGTGGGGCGGCGCTGCGACAGGACCTTGGCCAGCAAGCCGCCCCGGCTGTGCCCGATCAAGGTCACCGGTGCGCTGTCTTGTTTCTGGATCTCCGCCATGCGATGACGCAGGCCGGCAAGCATGTGCTCCGAGTGGAATGCATTGACATAGATCCCTGATAGGTGCGAGCTGTAGCCGATCCGTTGGAGCCAGCCGTGAAGCAAGCGTAGGGACCAATCGCCAGACAAGAACCCAGGAATGAGCAATACCGCGCGGCCATCGCCCTGTGGCACACCCCGCCCGCGAAATACGGGATCCCTCCAAAGCGAGTTCAACTCCCGAAGGGCGAACGGATTCCAGAGCCTCACTTGCTGGGATGGTAGGTTGTGGGCGGCGTGGAGCGAAGGGTCCTTACCACGGGCGCCGGCACCGGGATCGGGCTGGCGACGGTCATCGAGCTGGCCCGACGGGGGTTCGATTCGGTGGGTGGAGTGCGCTCGCAGGCGAAGGCACGAGCCGTGTCGCGAGCCGCGCGGGCGGCCGGAGTCAAGGTGCGGACCGTGCTTCTCGACGTGACCAGCGCCGCTGACTGCAAGCGCGTAGTCGCCGAGCTCAAGCCTTACGGTCTCGTCAACAACGCGGGCGTTGCGGCCAGCGGCGCAGTCGAAGACGTCGGCGACGAAGAGGCTCGAGTGGCATTCGAGACGATGGTCCTCGGCCCCATGCGCCTGGCGAGGCTTGCGATTCCTTACATGCGAGACCAGGGGGGTGGTCGCATCGTCAACATCTCCTCGATCTACGGCTTGATGACCACTCCGCTCACCGGTTGGTATCAGGCCAGCAAGCACGCACTCGAGGCGCTCTCCGATGCGCTCCGGGTCGAGATTGCCGCCGACGAGATCGCTGTCGTGCTCATCGAACCAGGCGCGTTCCGCTCGAACATCTGGGACAGCGCCGGAAACGACGTGCAGAGCCGGCTTGACTCTGAGTATTTCGCAGCCTACCGGCGGCTGGAGGAAGGAATAAAGATAAGCCAGAGGTTGATGGGCGACCCGATCGAGGTCGCCCGCTTGATCGCGAGCGTGATGACGGCGAAGAAGCCGAAGTCTCGCTATCTCATCGGCTACGACGCGCGGGCGATCGACATTTACTCCAAGCTGCTGCCCACCGAAGTACGCGACAGGCTGGCCAGGATCACCCTCGGACTTTGATCGGCTGTTAAGGCCGCTGGTGCCTCAGCCGGTCGTGCCCCACACTGGGTTGGTGACTCCCGCCGATGTGCTGCGCGACGTCTTCAAGCTTGAGTCGTTCAGGCCTGGCCAGGCAGAGGTGGTTGACGCACAGATGCAAGGACGCGACGTGCTCGCGGTCGCCCCGACCGGCTCGGGCAAAAGCTTGAGCTATTGGGTGCCCGCGATTCTCGGGGACGGCTTGACAGTTGTCGTTTCGCCCCTGATCGCGCTGATGAAGGACCAGGTCGACCGCCTGGTTGCCCATGGCGTCCGCGCAGCGTTCATCAACTCGACCCTCAACTCGACAGAACAGCGCGAGCGGCTCGAGCGTGCGTCGCGGGGCGAATATCAGCTCGTCTATGTCGCGCCTGAACGATTCAGCCGGCCGGGCTTCACGAGTCGTTTGGCAACGTTGGGGGTCAGGCGCTTCATCGTCGACGAGGCACACTGCATCTCCACGTGGGGCCATGATTTCCGGCCTGACTACCGCCTGATCGGTGGAGCGCTCGAAGCATGTGGCCATCCTCCGATCGGTGCCTTCACCGCCACCGCCACTCCGGACGTCCGCAGGGATATCGCCGCCAACCTCGGGTTGCGCGACCCGCTGGTCATGGTCACCGGTTTCAACCGGCCCAACCTGCGCCTTGAATCGGTTCAGGCGCGAGGGGCGCGAGAACGACTGGAGAAGTTGCACCGTCGTCTCGACCCTGGAGATGGTCGCGCGCTGGTCTACGTCGGGACTGTGAAGGGAGCAGAGAGCACGGCCGCCGCAATCAGCCGCTGGGGCTTTCCGGCAGCGCCGTATCACGGCCGGCTGCCGGATGCGAGCCGCCGCCGGATCCAGGACGGGTTCGCCGCGAGAGACCTTCGCGTCGTGGTCGCCACCAGCGCCTTCGGGATGGGCGTCGACTTCCCTGACATCCGCCAGGTGATCCATGTCGGCTATCCAGGAAGCGTCGAGGCCTACTACCAGGAAGCCGGCCGCGCGGGCCGCGATGGCAAGCCCGCCCTCTGCTTGCTGATCCGTTCGGGCAAGGATCGCGACCTCCAGGTCTACTTCATCGAGACTGCGTTCCCCGATCTGCGTGAGGTCCTGAGCGCGCACACCGCGTACTCACGGCTGGGCGTTTGGAACTCCGATCCCGAAGAGCTCAGACCGCTGATGCCCGAAGCGGCGTGGAGATCGCTCGACGCGTCGAAGCGCTTGCTGTTGAAGGCTGGCGCTCTACATAGCGACGGCAGCGTCGGGCGGTTCGATCCGTCTGCTCTCGATTTCAAGCAGCTCGCGGCGCATAAACAGCAGGCCTACACCAAGCTCGGGCAGATGATCCAGTACGCGGAGCTCCGTTCCTGCCGGCACGCATTCATCACCGACTATTTCGGCGAGACGACTTCGGAGCGATCCTGTCGCTCGTGCGACAACTGCGAACACGGCCCGCTCGACGAGGCGCCCGGTGCGCCGGTCGACCCCTCGGTGATCCGCACTGCCCTCGCCGGCGCAGCGCGGTTCGCGGGCCGGATCGGGATCGTCAACCTGGCTGCGATCCTTGCCGGGAAGGAGAATCGTTTCAGTCGCGACCAGCCCTGGGTGCTCCAGGTGCCCGTCTACGGGTCGCTTGCCGGCTTGGGTCCGACCAGGGTGCGCAGGCTGCTCGAGGAGCTCGTGACCCAGGGCTGCCTGTCCCAGAGCCAGGGCCAGTACCCGATGGTCGAGCTCGCCGATCGGGGCCGGGCAGTGCTGGGCGGGACCGAGTCTGTCGAGCTGTCGATCGCCCCGGAGCCGGCGCCGGCTGCGGGGCTGCCGGCCGATCCAGCCCTGTTCCAACGCCTTCGCGAGTGGCGCTCCGAGGTGGCAAGAAGGCAAGGCGTCCCTGCCTACGTGGTGTTCCACGACAGGACTCTCACCGAGCTCGCCGCGCGCCGGCCCGCGGACCTGATCGAGCTGGAGGCGCTGCCTGGCATCGGACGATCCAAGCTGGATCGGTACGGCAAGGCCCTGCTGGAAATCCTTGGCGCGCCAATTCATTAAACAGACTGCCTGTTAATCTAATTGGAATGTCCCCGCGAAGCTACCGGTTGGGACGCCGAGAAGAGGCCGTACGGCGGACCAGAACAGCCATCCTGACCGCGGCTCGAGACCTGCTTGCCTCGCGCGGTACGTCGGGCTTGAGCGCCGGCGCGGTGGCTCGGAAGGCCGGGGTCTCGCGCATCACGGTCTACAACCAGTTCGGTTCCTTAGCCGGCATGCTGCGAGAGGTGGCTGCCGGCGCCCGCCTTGAAAGGCAGATTCTCCCAGCCGCCGAGCCTGCCGACCCGCAAGAGGAGCTGCGGCGGCGGATCGCTCACGCGTGCTCGATGTGGGCCGCCGACCCTGCGCTCTTCAGGGGCCTCCCGGCGGAAGCCACTGCCGAGTTCGAGACCGCGGGTGACGACAGGGTCCTCGCCGAGCAGCTGGCAGCGTCCGGCCACCTGCGCCCGGGCTGCTCGCTGAGGGAGGCAGAGGACGTGATTGGAGCTGTCACGTCCTTCCAGGTGTTCGACAGGCTGCACAAAGACGGAAGGCGCACAACGTCGGCGGTGGGAGAAATCCTGATGCGCATGGCCCGAGCGATCCTCGCGTCGGCGTAGGATGAATGACGCAATGCGCCATAAAACAGTCGACCTGGATGGCCCGGTCCACTACCTCGACTTTGGGGGCGATGGGATGCCGCTGGTCATGGTCCACGGGCTTGGCGGCAACGCCATGAACTGGATGGCGGTAGGTCCTGAGCTGGCTAAGAATCACCGCGTCCTTGCTCTCGATCTCGCCGGCTTCGGCCGCACTCCCCTCTTCAACCGCTCAGCCACGCTTGGCGCCAACGCGGAGCTTGTGCACAGCTTCATCGAGCAAGTGATCGGAGAGCCCACGATATTGATGGGCAACTCGATGGGTGGGCACATCGCCATTCTCGAGGCAGCCGATCACCCGCGATGGGTCGCCGCGCTGATCCTTGTCGATCCCGCCATCCCCGGCGTGCATGTGCGCAGGCCGGACCCGACGATGCTGGGTGTGATGGCGGCTCTGACGTTGCCCGGCCTGGCCGACTTCGTCATCGACCGCCGCGCCCGTGTGCTGGGTCCGGAGCGCCTTGTGCGCGAGACCATCGCCCTGGTGGCCGTCGATCCGTCGCGCATCGACGCTGAGGTGATCGACGCGCACGTCCAGCTCATGCGCGAGCGGGGCAACCTCGGCCGCCAGGCCAGCCGAGCCTTTCTCCAGGCTGTCCGTTCGCTCGGTCTCAGGATGGCCGACCCGCGCTTCTGGTCCAAGATCAAGAAGGTCGAAGCGCCGGCGCTTGTCGTCCACGGCGAGCTCGACCGCCTCATCCCGGTGTCTGCGGTTCGAGAGCTGGTACGGCGCCGCCCGGACTGGAACCTCGAGGTCATCGACGGAGTCGGCCACGTCCCGATGATGGAGACGCCCGATCTCTTCTTGAAGGTTGTCAACCAGTGGCTGACGTATAAAATCGCACCCGAGCCCGCCACGGTTTCTTAACGGAGAAGCACTCAGAACTTTACTTGGCAACGGTCCCACAACCCCCTGTAGGCAGGCGGAGCCGGCTGGAGGAGATCGCAGGGTCGATCCTTCCCGACCTCCGCTTTGCCGGACGCTGGGACCCGATTCCGCCAATGTGGCTCGAGGGGCGTGTTTCCATCGAGTACCTCCGCCTGATGCGCGACCCTGTGTTCCGGGGCATCGAGGTCCCCCCTGGTCTCGGGCGGCCGGTGTTGCTGATCCCAGGCTTCCTGGCGGGGGACTGGACACTGCGGACCCCATTCCAGTGGCTGCGCCGCGTGGGCTACAAGCCCCAAATGGGTGGCGTCGCATTCAACGTCATGTACTCGGAGGTCATGCTGCGCCCGCTCATCAACTCACTCCAGCAGCTGAAGCGCCGGACCGGGGCGAGGGTGGCCCTCGTCGGTCACAGCCGCGGCGGGGTGCTGGCCAAAGTGCTGTCTCATCGAAACCCTGAGCTCGTCGAGCAGGTGATCACGCTGGGCTCTCCACTCGGCGCTCCTTTCGACGTCCACCCTCTGACGATGGCGGGGGTCAGAGCCGCGCATGTCTTCAACGTCTTCCGCTACGGCCACCCCGCCTCAGTCGAGAAGCGCTTCCTGCGTGACCTCGCGGCGCAGCCGCGAGTGCCAACGACGTCGCTTTATTCGCGCACCGACGGCGTTGTCAATTGGAAGGCGTGCCTGCGCCCTGACGTCAATGCGATCGAGGTGAACGGCAGCCATGTGGGCCTTGCCCTCAATCCCGAGGTGTACAGGATCCTCGCACACCTCCTCCCCGCCCCCTGGCGCACCACCTAGCCGAGACACCGGGTAACATCGCCCCTTAGCGGGAGCTCGGGAGTCCGGGCTGAGAGGGCGCGACATGCGCCGACCGCATGAACCTGAACTGGGTAATGCCAGCGGAGGGATGGACGATCAGCGACACCCCGGCGATCCGCACTGAAACGCCCGCCTTTGGCGAGGTCGAAACGTATGGGATCGAAGCGATTCCAGCCGGCGACCGGCACGGCGCGCCGCGCGACCTCGGCTTCTTGTGGGCTGGTGCCTTCGTCAACTACGCCAGCCTTTTCACAGCCTCCCTGCTGACCACCTACTACGGGCTTGGAGTTTGGGACGGGCTCCTCGCGACCGGGCTCGGCACCGTCTCAGCCGCTGTCATCCTCGGTCTCCTGAGCAACACAGGGCCCAGGACCGGCCTTCCGCAGGTCGTCTACACGCGCCGCATCTTCGGCCTGCGCGGGTCCTATGTCGGGGCCGCATTGACGCTGTTCCTTGCCATCGGTTGGTTCGCCGTCGACTGCGTGATCGCCGCCCAGGCCGGTGCGCAGCTCTTCGGGGGCGGCAACCGGCTGATCACCTTCGCGCTCGTGATTGTGGTCGCCGCGATCAGCGTCGCGGTCGCAGTTTTTGGCCACCAGACGATCAAGGTCCTCGAAACCTACGGCGCGATTGTCTTCTCGGCGATCTTGGCGGTGCTGTTTCTTTTCCTTGCCCCGCAGTTCCACTGGAGCCAGGGCGCGACGGCGGCCGGTGGGGACTATCCCGGTGCGTTCGTGCTGGGCCTCATGACTTGCTTCGCGCTCGTCGCCTCCTGGTACCCGTTCGCGAGCGATTACTCGCGATACCTACCCGCCTCAAGCTCCACCCGCTCGGTCGCACTGTGGCCTGCGCTCGGGATCACATTGCCAATGCTGCTTCTCGGCCTCTTCGGCCTACTGCTGCCAACCATCGACGCGCAGCTCGCTGCCGACCAGGGCGTGCTCGCAGTGATCAGCGCACATGCGCCCGCCTGGGTGGCTGTGCCGTTCTTCCTCTTTGTGGTGGTTGGGATGATTTGGGCCAACTACCTTGACGTTTACACCGCCGGCCTGGTGTCGCTCGCCATGGGCATCCGGTTGCGGCGGTGGCAGGCAGCGCTCGGTTGCGGCCTGCTGGGGACTGCTCTCGCCGCCTATGCGGTCCTGGTCAGCGACTTTCACATCGCCTACGAAGACTTCCTGATCCTCACCTACCTCTGGGCCCCGGCCTGGGCCGCGGTCGTGCTGCTCAGCTTTTTTACTTTCGAGGGTAGGCCGCGCCCTGCGCTTGCTCTCGCCGCCTGGTGCGCAGGCACAGTCGCGAGCTTGTCGTTTGTCAACTACGGGAATCTCTTCAGCAACCTGGGATCCGCGCCGGCGTTCTTCAACACAGACCTAATCGGTGCGCTGCACGGCGCAGACGTGAGCGGACTGGTCAGTGCCGCCGTGGCCGCCGCGGTCTATTGGGGCGGGCGCCGCCTTCGGCCGTCGTGAAAGTGCCTGTCGCGTTGACCATCGCGGGCTCGGACTCTGGCGGTGGTGCGGGCATCCAGGCGGACCTCAAGACGTTCGCGGCGCTGGGCGTCCACGGCACCAGTGCCATAACGGCGATCACGGCTCAGAACACTGTCACCGTCACCGACATCTTCGAGGTGCCACCGTCGATCGTTGTGGCCCAGATCGAAGCAGTGGTGATCGACCTCGGAGTGCAGGCGGCGAAAACTGGGATGCTGGCCTCGTCGGAGATCATCGAAGCAGTGGCCATAGCAATCGATGCGTATCGCATACCGAACCTCGTCGTCGATCCGGTGATGATCGCCAAAGGAGGCGCCAAGCTTCTCCGCGACGACGCGATCGGCGCCCTCCTTAC
The DNA here is from genome assembly GCA_035535675.1 of Candidatus Limnocylindria bacterium. GTDB lineage: Bacteria > Chloroflexota > Dormibacteria > Dormibacterales > Dormibacteraceae > Palsa-872. The sequence continues at coordinate 8,523 of DATLPO010000113.1, read as the reverse complement.
GCGCCTTCTCCCGCTGGCCGCAGTCATCACGCCCAACCTGCCGGAGGCTGAAGTGATCCTCGGCCGCAGCATCAGGACCCTCGCCGAGCGCAGACAGGCGGCGCACGATCTTGTTGGCCTGGGCCCGCGCGCCGCCGTCGTCAAGGGTGGTCATGCCGGCGACGACGTGACTGACGTCTACTGGGACGGGTCCGAGATGGTCGAGCTTCCCGGGACTCGAGTACAGACCGCGAACACTCATGGGAGCGGATGCGTGTTCTCGGCCGCCATCGCGGCGGGCCTCGCCAAGGGACTGGATCCGTTGGCGGCGGTGAGGCAGGCTAAGGAATTCATCAGCGAGGCGATCGAGCACGCGCTCGAGATTGGCAAGGGCCATGGACCCGTCAATCCTGTGTTCAGGCTGTGAAAGGATCACGACTCGTCAGCCGTTAAGCTGATCGCCATGCCCAGATCGAAGAAGAGCAGCCAGCCCCCACCGGACCAGGATCCGCCGGACGCCGACGCGCACGAAGCGGCCGAGAACGAAGGAATGGCTCACGTCGGGGCAGACGCCCTGTCTGGGAGTCCTGACATATTCGCCTCCAAGAAGAGCGGGAAGCCGGAGAGCACCGAAGCGGCCGCAGTGGTAGCGGACGAGCCGCCCGCGGTCTTGGAGCCCGAGCCGGAAACCACCCAGGCGGCCATCGAGCCCGTGGAAGAGACTTTTGCGCCAATCGAGGCTCCTCCCTTTTCGCCGGCCCCGCCAATCGGCGCACCGGCGGCGCCTGCCCGCCGAAGCGGCTCCGGCATCGCGATTGGCGTTGTGCTGGTGGTGGTTGGCCTCTTCTACCTCGTTGTGCAGGTGGCCGACGTCGACCTGAGCTCGTTTGGCTGGCCGCTGTTCATCATCATTCCCGGGCTGACGCTGTTGATCGTCGGGTTCGTCAGCCTCGGCACCGGAGCCGCCATTCCGGGCGGCATCTTGCTGATGGTCGGCCTGGTGCTCGCTTACCAGAACAGCACAGGCAACTGGAGCAGCTGGGCTTATGCGTGGGCTCTTGTCGCGCCGGGCGGCGTCGGGCTCGGCTTGTTTCTGCAAGGCCTGCGCGAGCGCAACATCGGCCTCATCAAACAGGGTCGATCCCTGATGTTCATCGCGCTGTTGATCTTCATGGTCGGATTCGTTTTCTTTGAATCCATCCTCAATCTGGGCGGGATGAACGATGTCCCGATCGTCAGAGCCGCCCTGCCGGCCCTGTTCATAGTGATCGGGATCCTGTTGCTGGCCAGGAGTATCCAGAACAGCCGTCGGGCCAAATAGCCCGATGGGGTTATCCTCCCCGCTTGGCGGGGAGGTCGGCTCTGGCCGCGCAGCGGCCACAGGCGGGAGGGGGCGAGCCTGAAGTCCGGCCTTCCGTACTCGTTTACTTTGCCGTCAGCTTGTCCCGAGTGATCTGATACTCGGTCCCAGCCCTGTACTGCTTGAAACCCATCGCCTTGTTGATCGCGAGCATCGGCGCGTTCGAGCCGGCGTTCTCAGTGACCACCCACTCGACGTTTGGATAGATCTCGCGAACATGCAACAGCATTGCCGCCTTCAGCCACTTACCAAGACCGCGTCCTCGCGCATCGGTGCGGACCCCTGTGAACCCCTGGTGGATCATGTTCGGTTTGTACGGCGCGTAATTCAGATCGGTGATCCCCGAGATAACCCCATCCGGCTCACGCGTCAGGATGGTGTACTCCACCATGCCCTGCATCCGCATTCTCTCGTACCACTCCGCGAGCTGAGCCGGCGTGATGATGATGTCGCCGTGGTCCATCTGCTCCCACGGCATCGTGTTGAGCATCGTGGTCAGCTGAGGGCAGTAGTCCTCCCACATCGCCTCGGGCAGGAAGCCGTCATAGACCTCGAGGCTCGTGCTGGGAGACAGCCTGGGACCGTCTTCCACCCAGCGCCGCATCATCGCCCAATCCACCTCCGCAAGCTTCAGGCGGTTTTCCGCACCGCTGAACTTGCCTTCGGCTCCCATCCACTGGAGGAAGGCATGTCCTGATTCCTCCTCCGTGCCCATCGAAAGCGTGGTGCAGCCGTGCTGGTCCATAAGCTCCAGCGCCAGCGGGATCCACAACCGCCCGAGACCTCCGCGGCGGTGTTCCCGATGCACCGACGCATCGGCCCACAAGATGTGCTTGTTGCTTTCGTACTCCGGGCTGCCTGGCTTGGTGGTCGTCGCATTGAACCAGCTCAGCATCAACCCGTCGCGCGCGATCTCATATCGGTATTTGATCTCGAAAGGGTCGTCGCGCTTCAGGTCCATCTCGACAAGGTCGTCAGGCTGTACAGGATCGTCAGGGCGCGTTTCGGCGTGCCGCAGCCGGCGGTACGCGTGGAAACGCTTCCAGAATTCCCGCGGCGCGGTCTTTGCGTCGACCGCCGCCGGCGACAAGTTGCCAATCATGAGATGGAGAGGATAATCGCTCCCCTATGCCGGACGAGAAGAGATTCAAGGTAGGGGTCACCATCCACCCGCAGCAATGCACCATCAGCGAGCTGCGGGAAGCGTGGCTGCGCGCCGACGAGCTTGGTGTGGACAGCATCTGGTTCTGGGATCACTTTTTCCCACTTTACGGCGATTCGGAAGGAAACCAGTTCGAGTGCTGGTCGCTCCTCGCGGCCGCCGCGATCGAGACGAAGGCGCCGCAGATCGGGCCGATGGTCACGGCGGTCGGCTACCGGAATCCGGATTTGATCGCCTACATGGCGGGCACCATCGACAGGCTCTCGGGCGGCCGTTTTGTGCTCGGGATCGGCGCCGGATGGTTCGAGCGCGATTACGAGGAGTTCGGCTTCGATTTCGGCGAGGCCAGGGACCGCCTTCGCGCCCTCAAAGAAGCGCTCCCGCGCATCAAGGCTCGAATCGCGAAGCTCAAGCCTGGACCGCAAGGGCCGATGCCGATCCTCATCGGCGGCGGCGGCGAGAAGGTGACGCTGCGGTTGGTGGCTGAGCACGCCCAGATGTGGAACGCGCTTGGGAGTCCAGAGGAGTACGCGCACAAATCGAAAGTCCTTGACGAGTGGTGCCGCAAGATCGGCCGCGACCCGAAAGAGATCGAGAGGACTGCCAACGTGAGCGTGTCATCTCCGAAAGAGATCAAGGAATACCTCGACGCCGGTCTGCAGCATTTCGTGCTGAGACTTGCTCATCCGTTCGACACCAAGGCGCTCGCTCGCGTTCTTAAAGAGTCTCGCTCCTAGCCGGCGTGTCCGAGCGCTTCTCCAGGCGCTCACCGGGACGTGGACGGCGGAATGGCGGACCTTCGGCTTCAATCGCCAGCCGCCGCCACTCGCGCATCGCCGTCAAGAGCTGGTCGGTGGGAACGCCGAATGCGTTGTGTATGACTCCGTCGTAATAGCCAAGGCCACCCCAACGCTGACGCAAAGTCTTGGGGGCATGCACCAGTGCGTGGTTGAGTCGGTAGTAGATGGCGTTCGGCACCAGCTTCGGGTCCTGCCACTCCCCCTTCTCTGACATCCGGGTGCCCTTGAATGCACCTGCGCGCGCACCCATCAGCTCCGTTGTGTGAATCCACCGAACACTCCGCGCGCGGCCGCGAGGGCCAGTACGGAAGCCATCCTCAGTCAGCGTGAGCGGCTCTCCCATGTTCTGCATCGCAGTGAAGTAGAAGGCGTTCAGAGCGACCATCACCACCACGGTAAGGGGCACCAGCATCGGAAAGGCAGGGTTCGCGAAAAGGGCCAACACCAGTGCGATTGGGAACGCGATCCAACCTGCTACGCGAAGCCGCCGCACCGCAAGGGGCAGGCTGGGTGCGCCGAGGCTCAGCTCTCTTCCAGGGCGCGGCTCCCACGAGATCCCCTCGGGCTTCCGACGCCGCCATGCCTCGCGTATTCGGATGGCAGTCGCTGTGGTCCCACCGATTCCGATCACGTAGAGAGATAAGAAGGCGACTGTGACCACCAGAACCAGGGCGCGTTCGTCCATCAGAGGATTCGTCGAGCCTCCACAAGAAGTTCGGCCATGATTTGTGCTTTGCCGACTACCGCCATGACCGCCTGATGCCTAAGATTCGTGGCACCACACCCTCTTCGCGGCGCGAGCCTCCTGTCGCTTGGCAGGAGGCTCGTGTCATATCACGGGTTCGGCAAGCCTGCCCGTGGGGTGGCGTAACACATTGCATGGAGTTGCTTGGGAAGAGCATATGTGACGGCCGGAATGAATCCGGCCTTCCGCTCACCTTTGGGTACTGTTTTATTAGGCTGCCTTGACCGCTTGTACCAACTTCGTGAGGGAGTCTTTCGCGTCACCGAAGAACATGATCGTCTTCGGGTCGAACATGAGCTCGTTGTCGATGCCTGCGAAGCCGGGGCGCATCGACCGCTTCATGAACACAATGTTCTTGGCCTGGTCGGCATTCAGGATCGGCATGCCGTAGATGGGACTGCCAGGCGAGCTGCGGGCCGCAGGGTTGACGACATCGTTGGCGCCGACGATCAGCACCACGTCGGCATTCTTGAACTCGTCGTTGATCTCGTCCATCTCCTTGAGCTGCTCGTAGGGGACGTTGGCCTCCGCCAGCAGAACGTTCATGTGCCCGGGCATGCGTCCCGCCACGGGATGGATGGCGTAGAGAACCTCGACATCGCGCTTCTCCAGGACCTCGGCCAGCTCGCGGACCGCGTGCTGCGCTTGCGCCACAGCGAGTCCGTAGCCGGGGACGATGATCACGCGACGCGAATAGGCGAGCAAGGTGCCGAGGTCCTCTGCGGACGCCGACCTGACGCTGCGACCTTCCTTTCCGGCGACCGCCGCGGCGCCGGCTTGGACCTGCCCGAAAGCGCCGAAGAGAACGTTTGTGAGAGAGCGACCCATCGCGTCGCTCATCATCTTGGTGAGCAGGCTTCCTGAAGCGCCAACCAGTGTGCCCGCGACGATCAGGGCGAAGTTGTTGAGGGTGAAGCCGGTGGCCGCGACTGCCAGTCCGGTGAATGCGTTTAGCAGCGATATCACCACTGGCATATCCGCGCCGCCGATCGGCAACACGAAGGCGACACCGAGAACGAGCGCCAGGATCGCCAGAGACAGGAACGAGAACGGCACAGACGCGATCGCCAGTACCGCAATGACGAAGCCGACGATCGCCGCCGCGAGCAGCCCGTTGACGAGCTGTTGCCTCGGGTACGTGATCGGTGTCCCCGTCATGAGCTCCTGCAGCTTTGCGAACGCAATCATGCTGCCCGCAAAGGAGACCGAGCCGATGACGATGCTGAAAACGCTGGGAAACGCGACGGCGAAACCGGGGTGTTCGCCAAACCGCAGCAGCTCGGCCACCGCCACCAGCGCCGCGGCGCCACCCCCCACTCCGTTGAACAGGGCCACCATCTGCGGTATCGCAGTCATCTTCACCATCCGCGCGCCGACGGTTCCCACCACTGAACCGATGACGATCCCGACCGCGATGATCCTGATGCCCGCAGTCGTGAAGTGAAGCTGGGGAATGGTCGCTACGAGAGCTAAGGCCATGCCGGCGGCCGCCGTGAAGTTGCCATTACGCGCGCTCTTAGGCGAGCTCAACTGCTTCAACCCCAGGATGAAAAGGACCGCGGCGACGAGGTACGCGATAGTGATGAGGGTCGTCACTTGACTTGCGGAGTCTTCGACGGCTGCTGCCGGCCTTTGAACATCTCGAGCATCCGGTCGGTGACCACGAACCCGCCGACGACGTTGGTGGTCGCGAGGATGACCGCCACGAGCCCGAGTGCGATCGTTACAGGAGAGCTAGCCCCGGCGGCGATGACGATGGCGCCGACCAGGATGATGCCGTGAATCGCGTTGGTGCCTGACATCAAGGGCGTGTGCAGGATCGTCGGAACCTTTGAGATGACCTCGATGCCGACGAAGATCGCCAGCACGAAGAAGGTCACCTCATTTAGCAGTTCGTTGCTCACTCTTTGGGAGCCCCCGCTTCGCGTGGCTGCCCCTGTTTAGCCCGTTCATTGACGATCTCTCCGCCGTGGGTGACGCAGGAGCCCTTGGTGATCTCGTCATTGAAGTCCAGGTTGAGCGCACCGTCCTTGACGAGGTGCAGAAGCAGGTTGGCGACGTTGCGGGCGTAGAGCTGACTGGCGTGCAGCGGCATCGTGGACGGCACGTTGCGTGTGCCGATGATCGTCACGCCGCCGACCTCGAGCTCTTTGCCGGCTTGCGTCAGCTCGACGTTGCCACCAGTCTCCGCCGCCAGGTCAACGATCACCGAGCCCTGCCGCATTCCTTTGACCATGTCCGAGGTGACCAGCAGGGGCGCGCGCCTACCCGGGATGGCCGCGGTGGTGATGACCACATCGGACTTGGCGACGTGCTCGCCGATCAATTCCCTCTGCTTACGGAGGAACTCCTCCGACTGCTCGCGGGCATATCCGCCTTCACCCTCCTGGGTCTCGAGCGGGAGCTCGATGAACGTGGCGCCGAGCGAGTGGACCTCCTCCTTGACGGCCGGTCTTACGTCATAGGCGGAGACCACGGCCCCCAAGCGGCGCGCGGTGGCGATCGCCTGCAGTCCTGCGACGCCCGCCCCCATGACCAGCACGCGGGCGGGGGCGACGGTGCCGGCCGCGGTCATCATCATGGGAAAGAACTTGCCAAGACGGACGGCAGCCATCAAAACCGCCTTGTAGCCGGCGGCCGAGGCTTGCGATGAGAGCGCATCCATCGACTGCGCCCGCGAGATTCGCGGCACCAGCTCGAGACTGAACGAAGTGACGCCTTGCTTGGCCAGCGCCTTGACAATGTCCCCCTGCGTGGCCGGCTGCAGGAAGCTGATCAACACGGCTCCCTTCTTAATAAGGTTCACCTCGTCGACAGCTGGTGCCTGCACCTTCAGGACGGCGTCAGCGTCCTTGAGCAAGGCCGCCGCGCCCTTGACCACCTTGACGCCGGCCTGCTCGTAAGCATCGTCGGGCAGAAAGGCGGCGGCGCCGGCGCCCTCCTCGATGCTGACCTCTAGCCCGGCCGCTTTGAGCTTGGTGGCGGTGTCCGGAACGAGAGCCACGCGTCGCTCATCCTCAGCATGCTCCTTTGGGATGGCGACCTTCACAGCTTGAGGACTCTAGCGGAAATGACTGTGGTCCCCGGCGATCGGCGGCAGGTCCTTGTTGGTTGCATCAGACGCGTAACATTCTTGATCCGCCACCAAGAAACGAAGTGACCGAGCAAATAATCAACGATCTGACCATCCAGGCGGCCACCGTCAACGGTTCCGGGAGCCAGACGGCCAACCTGGTACTGACGCGAGCGATTTTCCGGATGGGAATCCCTGTCGCGCCCAAGAATGTCTTTCCCTCCAACATTGAGGGCCTGCCGACCTGGTACCAGCTCCGTATCACCCCGGCCGGACATATGGCGCGAACCGACCAGGTCGACGTGCTCGTCGCTTTCAACCCGTCCACCTGGCGCGAAGACATCAAGTCCGTCCGCCCTGGGGGCGCCGTGATCCACGAAGAGGCGTTCTCGAGCGCCGACGCGCGCACCGATGTCACCTACTACGCGGTTCCCTTCTCGAAGCTGGCCAAGGCCAAGATTCAGAGCGACACGTTGCGCAAGCAGCTGGCCAACATGATTTATGTGGGCGTCGTCGCTGGCCTGCTCGGCATTCCTTGGGATGCGCTGGAGCATGGAGTCAAGCGACAGTTCCTCACCAAGCCTAAAGCCGTGCAGGTCAACCTCGATGCCATCAAGGTCGGCCTCGACTACTGGCAGGACAACTTCTCGAAGACCGACCCATATCGCCTCGAGCCCATGACAGGCGCCGTCGAGGGCAAGGTCCTGGTCGAAGGCAACCAGGCTGCTGCATTGGGCGCCTTGATGGGCGGCGTGACGGTGGCCGCGTGGTACCCGATCACGCCGTCTTCGTCTCTGTGCGAGTACTTGATCGCCTACACGGATCGCTATCGAATCGATCCGGCGACAGGCGAGAAGCGCGTCGCCATCGTCCAGGCCGAGGACGAGCTGGCGGCGGTCGGAATGGCGCTCGGAGCCGGCTGGGCGGGCGCGCGCTCGATGACATCGACGTCGGGCCCCGGCATCTCCCTGATGGCTGAGTTTGCGGGCCTCGGCTACTACGCCGAGGTGCCCGTGGTGATCTTCGACATCCAGCGCATTGGGCCATCGACCGGGCTGCCCACCCGCACCTCGCAAGGGGACATCGCGTTCGCGTACACGCTTTCGCACGGCGACACGAAACACCTGGTGCTGCTGCCTGGAACTGTCGAGGAGTGCTACGAGTTCGCCCGCGACGCCTTCGACTTCTCAGACCGCTTTCAGACGCCAGTGTTCGTGCTCTCCGACCTCGACCTGGGGATGAACCTCTGGATGACGCCGGCTTTCAAGTACCCCGGCAAGCCGTTTGACCGCGGCAAGGTGCTCACGAAGGCGGACCTGGAGCGACTGTCAGGCGAGTGGGGCCGCTACAAGGATGTCGACGGCGACGCCGTCACCTACCGCACACTGCCAGGCACCGATCACC
>DATLPO010000112.1:0-45862 GCA_035535675.1 Candidatus Limnocylindria bacterium | reverse complement strand
CGCGCGCTGCCTTCCGGCTCAGGCACGACCTCCTCGACCACGCCCATCGCGAGCAGGTCGCGCGAGGTGAGCTGAAGCTGCTCCGCAGCCTCCACCTTGCGCGTGTTGTCTCGCCAGACGATTGAGGCAGCCGCCTCGGGGGAGGCGACTGAGTAGATGGAGTTCTCAAGCATGATCACGCGGTCCGCGACGCCCATTCCAAGGGCGCCTCCGCTGCCACCCTCGCCGATGACCGCGGCCACTATTGGCACGGGGATCCGAAACCATTCCATGATCGCCCTCGCGATCGCCGCGGCAATGCCACGCTCCTCGGCACCCGCACCAGGGTATGCGCCTGGGGTGTCGATGAGTGAAATGATCGGAAAGTTGAACTTGGCGGCGTGCTGCGCGAGGCGGATCGCCTTGCGGTACCCCTCCGGGTGCATCATGCCCCAGTTCCGCGCCACGCGCTCCTTAAGGCTGCGTCCTTTCTGGTGACCGAGGAACATGGTCGGCCGGCCGTGCCATGTTCCGATGCCGCCTGCCAGCGCAGGGTCGTCTCCCGAGATCCTGTCGCCGTGCAGCTCGATGAAGTCCGGCGCCATCCGCCTGATGTAGTCGAGCGAGTACGGGCGGTCAGGATGGCGGGCGAGCTCGACCACTTGCCAGACGGTCAAAGTCGTCTCATCCGGCCGGCGGCCATGCGTTGTCATGGGTACACCTCGAGCAGGTGCGCCAGGAGGCGCCGCAGCTCAGGTCGCGGCACCACCATGTCGACCTGCCCGCGCGCCAGCTGGAAGTCGGCGCTCTGGAATCCGGGCGGCAGGTCTGCGTATGTCGCCTGCTTGATCACGCGCGGACCCGTGAAGCCGATGGCAGCGCCGGGTTCCGCAATGTTGATGTCGGCGAGCAGAGCCAACGACGCCGCCGTGCCACCGAACGTCGGATCCGTGAGGACCGAGAAGAACGGGACCCGCGCAACGTCCAGGCGCCCGACCGCCGCGTTGACCTTGGCCATCTGCATCAAGGCCAGCACTCCCTCCTGCATGCGAGCGCCGCCCGAAGCGGTGACCAGCACATACGGCAGCCCCGACGCGGCAGCCTGCTCCATCCCTCGCGCCAGGCGTTCGCCGGCCACGATTGACAGAGTTCCGCCGACAAAGCGGAAGTCGAAGGTCGCCAGCCAGATTTCACGGCCGCCAAGGGCGCATGTCCCCGTGCGGACCGCCTCGTTGAGGCCCTCGTCGCGCAGCTGGTCAAGGGTGACCTGGTACGGCTTGGGCACTTTCCAGTTGAGGAGGTCGTGAGAGCGGACGTCGCCGTATCGCTCTTTCCATGTACCGCGGTCGGCGATGAGCGCAATCCAGGCGTCGGCGCCAAGCCGGAAATGATGGCCGCAGGCACACACATATGCATGCCTTCTCAGCACTTCATGGTCGAGGCTCACGCCGCAGCCCGGGCAGTTCGTGGGCAGGGGGATCGGAGGCAGCTTCGCCCCGGTGATCCGCACCTCCGCCGGTTTCTTTGCAGCAACCATCTAGAGAGACAGTCCTCCGTCGACAGCGATCACCTGGCCAGTTATGAAACCGGCGCGCTCAGAGCATAGGAAGGCGACCATGGCTGCAACATCCTCCGCCTTCCCTTCGCGCTTGATTGGCGTCATCTTGACTAGCTCACCCACCATGTCGTCGGTAAGCGAGCCTGATGTCAGCTCGGTGCGAACGTAACCCGGCGCCACTGCATTGCACGTGATGTTCCGAGATCCGTACTCCTTCGCCACGGATTTTGTGAAACCGATCAGCCCTGCTTTGGCTGCGGCGTAGTTGGATTGCCCGGCGTTGCCGGTCAACCCGACGATCGAGGAGATGTTCACGATCCTGCCCCAACGAGCGCGCATCATCCCCGACATGATGGCGGCCCTCGTGGTGGCGAAGGCTGACATCAGGTCGGTACGAATCAGCTCCTCCCAGTCGGCCGGGGCCATCTGTATGAGCAGCTTGTCTCGCACCGCCCCTGCGTTGTTCACGAGGATGTCGACGCGCCCAATCGCTTTCACCATCGCCTCAACCTGCGCCGGATCGCCAACGTCGGCCTTGTGCGCTGTTCCCCCGGGCAGCGCGTTGGCTGTCTCTTCGGCAGCCGCCTTGTCGGACCGGTAGTTGACCGCCACCTTCGCGCCCATCCCGGCAAGCGCCTCGCTGATGGCGCGGCCGATCCCCTTGCCGCCGCCTGTGACCAGCGCAGTCTTGCCTTCGAGCTCCATCACGCCGTCACCGGGTCGGCAAAGTCGATGAACAGCTCCTCTGCGTTCCACGTGTCGACACCGGGAATGTGCTTGGCGGCGAGGCTGGCGAGCACCCGTCCAGGCCCAAGCTCAACCACCGTCCGCACCTCCATGGTCCGCATCGAGACCATGGTCCGTGCCCAGTCGACCTGCCGCAACATCTGCTGGCGCAGCTCTTCCTGAAGGCTCGCCACTGTGCGCATTGCCTCACCGGTGGCATTGGCAAGTATCGGAATCGAAGGGGCTTTGAGAGGTAGCTTGTCGACCACCTTCCGAAAAGCCGCCGCCGCCTTCGCCATCAAGGGGGTGTGGGCGGGCAGCGGGATCGTAAGAATGAGGGCGCGACGCGCGCCGGCAGCCAGGGCCAGCTGCTCGGCCTCCTGCACAGCAGCGATTTCGCCTGAGAGCACGAACTGCACATCGGCGTTTCGGTTGGCGACCCACAGCTGGCCTTTGGCCGAAGCCTGGCGTCGGATGTCTTCGACCTGTGCCTCCTCGAGGCCCACTATCGCGATCATGCCTCCCGGCTGCTCGTCAGCCGCCTGAGCCATGATCCTGCCCCGCTCTTTGACGACGAGCAGCGCCGTCTCCCAGGGGATGGATCCGGCAGCGGCAAGCGCCGCGATCTCCCCGAGGCTGTGCCCAGCGGTCACCTCGACATTCTCTGGCCCGTAGCTCTCTTGCCAGACCTCGTATGCCGCCCAGCAAACCGCCATCACACATGGCTGGATGATGTCGGTCCGGTTGAGCTCCTCGACAGGGCCTTCGAAGCACAGCCGGCGGATCGGCATGTCAAGAACGTCTTCGGCACGCTCGAAAGCGCGGCGGGCTGCCGGATAGCGATCGTGGATGTTCTTACCCATCCCGGGCTTCTGCACGCCCTGGCCTGGAAACAGAAGCGCGATTGGGCCGGTGAGCTTTACACCCACTTGAGGAGGCTGGCGCCCCACGTCAGGCCGGAGCCGAAGCCTGCCAGGAGGACGTGGTCCCCTGTCTTGACGCGGCCCTTTCGGATCGCTTCCTCCAACGCGATGGGGATCGATGCGCTCGATGTGTTGCCGTACTCATCGATGTTGATGGCGACACGGTCAAGGGGCAGCCCGATGCGCCGGGCGGCCGCGTCGATGATGCGGAAATTAGCCTGGTGAGGGACCCAGAGGTCGATGTCTTCCATCGCGATGCCGGCTGCGCTGCACACCTCGTTTGCCTGGCGGATGAAGATGTCGACGGCGAACTTGAAAACGTCAGGGCCTTCCATCTCGATGATTGGCGCGGGATCCTTGGCGGCGTAAGCGCCGAACTCCTTGTTGCCGCAGGTGACCTGTAGGTAACCGCGACCGTCGCTGCCAAGACACCACGAAAGGAAGCCGGCGCCCGCCGGCGCAGGGCGCACCACGGCAGCGCCTGCGCCATCGCCGAAGATCACTGCGGTGCCGCGGTTCGAATAGTCGAGCATCCGCGACAAGACCTCAGCGCCGATGACAAGCACGTTGTCGGCGCGCTCGGTGGCGATGAAAGAGTCCGCCGTTGCCAGCCCATACATGAAGCTGGTGCATGCGGCGAGCATGTCCCACGCGACTGCGCCCGGCGCGTCGAGCTCGTCCTGGATGCGGCAGGCGATGGATGGGAACGGCCCGTCAGGCGAGGAGGTTCCGACCAGGATCATGTCCAGGTCGCTCGCTTTGATCCCGGCAGCGTCAAGCGCGCTCTGGGCTGCCTTGGTCGCCAGCTCCAGTGTGGTGGTGCCCGGCTCGGCGATGTGCCGGGTGCGGATACCAGTTCGCTCGGTGATCCACTTGTCAGACGTGTCCATCATCTTCTCGAGGTCGAAGTTGCTGATCACCTTCTCGGGTGCGTAAACACCCATGCCGGCGATGGCGCTGTGGCGACCCTTGGTCTTGAACGAGCGAAGCGGAACCGCTCCGGAACGAGTGCGGTATGCGGTGGTTATCGCCACGTCACTTAAGCCTCCAGCCGTTCGGCGGTCTTCTGCTCCAGAAACTTCCAGAGGTCGCCGATCAGCTTCATCTTCTCGAGCTCCTCTTCGGGCAGCTCGACGTCGTACTTGTCTTCCACGGCGGCGATGAGCTCGACGAGGTCGAGCGAGTCGGCAGCGAGGTCCTTGGCGAAGCTCTTATCGAGCTGCACCTGGTCCGGTTCGATGCCCAGGATCTCAGCCGCGAGACTCTGTAGTTCTTTGAATTCGAGTGTGGTTGCCATCGGCATTCTCCTAGTTGGCCTCGGGGCCTTTGATGACGAGCGTGGCGTTGTGGCCGCCGAATCCAAATGAGTTCGACACGGCCACCGTGATGTCCTTCTTGCGGGCCTTGTTGGGCACGTAGTCGAGGTCACAGTCAGGGTCAGGGTCGTCGAGGTTGATGGTCGGCGGCAACAGTCCCCTGTCAAGCGCAAGCACGCAGGCGGCCGCCTCGATGGCGCCGGCCGCCCCGAGCAGGTGGCCGTGCACCGACTTTGTCGAACTGACGGCCAGCTTGTGAGCATGGTCGCCGAAGACCGCCTTGATCGCCTTGGTCTCGGCGAGGTCTCCCAGCTTGGTCGAAGTGCCGTGCGCGTTGATGTAGCCGACCTCGCTCAGCTCGACACCGCTCTTCTCGAGCGCGCGGCGCATGGCGCGGATCGCACCCTTGCCTTCCGGATGGGGCGCCGTGAAGTGGTGCATGTCGGCACTTGCGCCGTAGCCGGCGATCTCGGCCAGGATCCTCGCCCCACGCTTCTTCGCGTGCTCCATCTCCTCGAGGACGAGCATGACCGAGCCTTCGCTCATCACGAAGCCGTCGCGTCCAAGGTCGAACGGCCGGCACGCCTTCTCAGGCTCGTCGTTTCGTTCGCTGACCGCCTTGATCTGGCAGAAGGCGCCCATGGTGAGTGGCGTGATCGTTGCCTCGGAGCCGCCGGCGAGCATCGCCACGGCGTCACCGCGCTTGATGATCTCCGAAGCCTCGCCGATTCCGTGAGAACCTGACGCGCAGGCGCTGACGATGGCGTAGTTCGGACCACCGGCGTGACAGTGGATGGCGACGATGCCTGCGGCCATGTCCGCGATCATCATCGGCACAGTGAAGGGGCTGATCCGCTTCGGGCCTCGCTCCATGAGCTGGGTGTGGCTCTTCTCGATCTCTTCCATCCCGCCGATGCCGGAGCTGACTATCACGCCAACGTCGTCGGGGTCCATTTCTCCTGGGTTGAGGCCCGCCTGCGCAAGGGCCTGCTTGGAGGCGCCGAGGGCGAACTGGCAGTAGCGCCCGATATGGCGCGCAGTCTTCCGGTCCATGTATTCCTCGGGGTTGAAGCCCTTGACCTCGCCGGCGATCTTGGTGTCGAAGTTGGTGGTGTCGAAATGCGTTATCGGGCCGATTCCGGAGACCCCCTCGACCATGTTCGACCACACGGTCTCGAGATCGTTGCCGATCGGGGTGATGAAGCCCATTCCGGTGACGGCCACACGTCGGCCGTTTGAGTTAGATGTCATGGCTCAAGGATACGGACGCCAGGGCCAATCCACACTGGCACACAGTGTTAAAACAGGCGGGATTGTTTGGACACGGCGTCCTAGTCGAGGCTAAAGTAGCTTGCGGAGATCCAGCGCCAGCTGCAAGCGCAGGCGCGTCTGGGGGCTGTCGAGGTCGCTGCCAAGCAGGTCCCGCAGCTTTTCCAGGCGGTACAGCACTGTGTGGCGATGGAGCTTGAGGGCTGCCGCAGTGTCCTTGACAGAGCCCGCGCCGAGGTACGCCTGCAGCGTTTCCAGGAGCTGATCGCGATTCCGCGCCTTGGCCTCCAGCAGCGGGCCGAGGCTATCGACCACGAAACGCTCAGCAAGGCGGGGGTTCTGGGCGAGGACCAGCTGCGGGATGACCTCATCGTGGCGGTGCACGACCGCTTCGGGTCGGAGCTTTCGCCCAACCTCGATCGCTTGCTGCGCCTCCAGGTAGGACCCCGAGATGCCTCGCAGGCCCGTGTGGTAGCCGCCGATGCCGGCACGCACCCGGGCGCGAGCGGTGCCCGAGCGCTTGACTGCCTCCTTCTGCAGGCTCATGACGAGCTGGCGCGCGCCCTCCACGTCGGCCGCCGACTCGGCCGGCCACAGGATGACAAGCGTCGTCGGATCAGTGGCATGGTGGATCGCGCCGCGAGGCAGCGGAAGCGAGGCCACCACCTCTGACAACCCTTCTCCGCCCTGCTCGCCATCGCGGTTGCCGATGACCAGCTTGCAAACTGCGGCCACGTAGCCTGTTTGTGCGATCGGCATGTTCAGCGCCAGCGCTTGCTTCTGAAGCTCGAGCTCTGAGTCGAAGTTGTCGCTGATCAGCGCATGAAAAAGCCGGGCGCGCGCTCGAGTCCCGCGCTGCATGTGCTGCTCGCGAGCGTGCAGGTAGGTCTTGGTCACCTCAGCCGCAACCTGGTCCAGCGCGGCGAACACGTAGTTCGCGGTGAGCATGATCGCCTCGGGGGTTGCCTCGGGATGACCCCTCCACGCACGAAGAATCGCGTCCCACGCGACGCGGGCGGCGATTCGGTAGGCATTCAGGATCGGCTCGACCGAT
The DNA here is from genome assembly GCA_035535675.1 of Candidatus Limnocylindria bacterium. Taxonomy (GTDB): domain Bacteria; phylum Chloroflexota; class Dormibacteria; order Dormibacterales; family Dormibacteraceae; genus Palsa-872. The sequence goes on along the minus strand of DATLPO010000112.1, from coordinate 39,037 downwards.
TGACTGCTGCGCGCTTGCAGAATGCCGAGCTGCGCCACACGGCGAAGCTCTTCGGCGGTGGCCGGGCGTGCCTCGCGAGCGGTGGCCAGGAACAAATCAAGGCCGGCCTCGCAGGCTTTGGCGATCGCTGACCGCTGAGGCGGGATCCCAGTCGAGTGATCCCAGTGAACGATGCTCACCACCGCGCGCGCCATGTGGCGCGCCATGCCCGCTCTGCGCCGCTCCAGCTCGGCCACGAGGGTGGCGGGCAGCTGCGGCGCCGGCTTGGACCGGGCGGCCACCCTTGCCATGGGCCTGACTATACGGCGCAGCCGCCGTTTAGGACATGTGGTCGATAGTCAAGTCAGCTCGAGTGTTTCTTGACGAAGGTCAGAATGCGGCGCCAGGCGTCGTCGCATGCATCTTTCCATTCGGCAAAGTTGCGATCGAAGAAGCTGTGCGGCGCTCCCTCATAGATGTGCATCTCGTGAGGGACTTTGGCCTCGGTGAGCTTCTTGTCGAAGTCGTGGAAGGCTTCCTGCGGCGTGAAGTCGGCGCCGGCGACCAGTAGGAGCAGCGGCCCTTTCATCTTGGAAAGGAACGACAGCGATCGCTCCGGCCGGCCGTAGAACCCGATGCAGCCGTTAAGCCCGGGGTTCAGCGCCGATTGGTTCCACGAGCTCGAGCCACCGAAGCAGAAGCCGACTGTGAACACCGACTTGACAGCGCCACCGTCCTTCGACCTCAGGTGGGCGATAGCCGCTGCGACGTCGGCGCTGATGCCTTCCGCGGTGGTCTTCTCGACGTGCGGCATGAATTCGAAACCTTCGTCACGGTCACCCATCCCCGCGGTGCGGCCGAAGTAGTCGATGGCCACGGCATCGATGCCAGCCTCGGCAAAGCGTTGGGCCAGCTCCTTGTAGAAGGTATGCAACCCTCGCACGTCGGGCATGACGACCATGCCGGCGCCGGTTGGCGTAGCGGCGCGCGCGAAATAGGCCATTAGCTTGTTGCCGTCTGAAGCTGTGAGCACCATGTCACCGTGATCGGAGGCGGCGCCGCCGACAGGCGGCAGGGGCGGGCGGGCATCATCTGAGTAGCACATCCCTCGATTCTCTACTAGATTGATTCACCGATGAAGATCGAGAGCACCGCATTTACTCGGGACGATGTCGAGCAGTTCCTCGATGAGATGCTCGACCACGATCGCCACCTCCTCGCCGACCGGCTTGAAAAGGCGTCGGCACGCCTTGCTGCGTTGGGTCCGCGAATCAAAGAGGGGCGCGGGGAAACCGAATGGAGCCACCACGAGATCCTGGCGCACATCGCTGTCCTTTCAAAGTTCTACGGAGTCCTGGTGCACAAGATCTCAAGCGGCCAGATGAGCGAGATCGATCTGCTGCAAAACGTCAACCTGCGCGATGTCGCCGGCGAGCAGATGGCCCAGATCGAACCCGCAGAGCTCCTTCGCATGACGCTCGCCGACCAGGCGCGCACTCTCAAGCTGCTCCGCACAGTCGAGCCCTCCGCGCTGAGACGCAAGGCCAAGCTCGAGAACGGAGAGATGATGAGCGCCGACGAGGTCGCACGCCTTCCACTCGTCAACCATCTCGAGATGCACGTCGACCAGCTCGAGCGAGCTCTGGGCTAGACCGCGCCCTCGGAGCCGACCTTCCGGAGCTCCTGCCTGAGCGAGTCGCCGGCCTTCGTCATGATCGCATGGTCCGGATTCGGGTCCTGGTTGTCGAAATCGAGGTCATGAGGTCCGTCTATGGGCACCACGTGGAAATGCACATGGGGCACCTCGAGGCCGACGAGGATGAGCCCGATGCGGGTGGGCTTGAAGACCGCCATCTGCGCCCGGCCGATTGCCTGGGCGACGCTCGTGAGGCGAGCGAGCAGCTCAGGGTCGAGATCGAGCCAGTGGTCGATCTCCTGGCGTGGCACGACCAGGGTGTGCCCCGGCTTCAACGGCCGGTTCGATAGAAACCCGACGCAGAGCTCGTCTTTCCAGACGAAATTCGCGGGCAGCTCGCCGGCGATGATGCGGCTGAATATGGTCGGCATCGGTTTAGCGTAAATCGCTAGCCTTTGGACGTGCCGCCTGCCGCGCAACTCATCGATGCGACGAAGAAATACGGCGCGGTGGAGGCGCTCAAGGGCGTCAGCTTCGACATCGAGCTCGGCGAGGTGGTGGCGATGCTTGGACCCAACGGTGCAGGCAAGACGACCTCGATCAGCCTTCTCCTCGGCATGCGAAACCCGACCTCAGGCAAGGCGCTCCTCTTCGGGCTCGACCCGAAAGACCTGAACGCGCGCAGCCGGGTGGGCGTGATGCTCCAGGAGTCCGGGATTCCCCAGATGCTCAAGGTGCGCGAGATCGTCGACCTGTTCCGCTCGTATTACCCAAAGCCGATGGCGCGGGATCGTGCGATTGCGATGGCCGGCCTCGAAGAGAAGGCGAATGCCCTGGTCAAGGAGCTTTCTGGTGGGCAACGCCAGAGGCTCTACTTCGCGCTGGCTGTCTGCGGAGACCCCGAGGTGCTGTTCCTGGACGAGCCGACCGTGGGCATGGACGTCGAGGGCAGGCGTTCGTTCATCGAACGGATCGCGGAGTTCGCAGGCCTGGGACGCACGGTGGTGCTGACCACCCACTACCTCGAGGAGGCGGATCAGCTGGCCAAGCGCGTGATCGTGATCGACCGAGGCCTGGTCATCGCCGACGCGTCACCCCAGGAGATCAAGTCCAGGGTCGCGGGCAAACGGGTGCGCTTCAAGTCGGCTGCGCTCACGGATAAAGACCTCGATGGCTTGCCGGTCACCAGCTCGGCGATCAACGACCAAACCGTGCAGCTGCTGACCAACGAGCCGGAGGCGGTGCTGAAAGAGCTGTTCGGTCGGGGAATCGACATCACCGAGCTCGAGGTGTCCGGCGCCGATCTGGAAGACGCATTTATCTCGATGACCAGCCACAAGGCGGACGCCTGATGGCCGCGATCGCGACCCGGCGCGCGCCGGTCCTTCCGATGCTGGCCAGTCAGACCTGGGCGGAGTTTCTCAAGCTGTGGCGCGTCCCGGCTTTCACGCTGACTTCTCTCTTCCTGCCGGTCATGTTCTACGCGTTCATCGGGATCGGTCAGTCGTCCGAGACCGTCAGCCCCGGAGTGACTTTCGGCGCCTACTTCCTGGCTTCGATGGCCGTGTACTCGGTGGCCAACGTCATGATCTTCAGCTTCGGAATCACCGTGGCAACGGAGCGGGGCATGAAGACGGACCTGTTGATGCGCGCGACTCCGCTCCCGGCGCTGGTCTACCTGCTGTCGAAGGCCATCACCGCCGTCGTGTTCGCCGCGATGACCCTGGTCGTGCTCTTTCCGTTCGCCTACATCGCGGGCGGGGTTCGGCTCGAGGCAATTGAGTGGGCGACCCTGGCCGTCCGAGTGCTGCTGGGCTCCTTACCCTTCATCGCGGCCGGCTTCGCCATCGGTTACCTGTCCGGTCCCAACTCGGCCGTGGCTGTGATCAACCTGATCTATCTGCCGACGGCGTTCGCATCCGGGCTCTTCTTCCCGAAGCAGCTGCTGCCGCAGTTCATCCAGAACATCTCGCCGTATCTTCCGCTCCACTTCTTCGGCCAGCTGGGCTGGGACGCGATCGGCGCGCCAACCGATGGGAGCGTTACCACCGACTGGCTCTACCTGATCGGGTATGGAATCGCGTTCTTCGCGATCGCGGTCTGGGCGTATCGCCGTGAGGAGAGCCGCAAGTTCAGCTAGGCCACAGCCTCTCTGGCAGTGGATCGGCAAACGCTTCCTTGTAACGCTCGGAGAAAGCCTCGTGCGTGTACGAATGCTCGACCGTGCCCACCCGCTCGATGGCGTAGGTCGCGGCCAGGGACGCGACCCTGCCCGCCTGCTCGAGCACCAGGCCTCGAAGGAGACCGGCCACCAGCCCTGCGCGGTACGCATCGCCCGCACCCGTCGGGTCTGATTCGATCACCGCCGGGGCCGGAGGGATATCGACGACCCCTTTGCGCGTCGCGATTCGAGAGCCGTCGCGACCCAGCGTCGTGACCACCATCTCGGCCATCTCGACAAGGGTGTCCATGCTGTGGCCGGTGCGCTGCATGATCAGCTCGAGCTCGTAGTCGTTGCCGATAAGTATCCACGCGCCTCGAGCGCCCTCGGCCACGTCCTCGGGGGCCAGCCGGGGAAGCTGGTGGGCGGGATCGAACACGAAACGCAGGCCCCGGTCGCGCGATTCCTTGACGAGCCGAATCATTGCGGCAGGATCGTTGGGCCCGACGATCAGGGCTTCCGCGCCGGGGGTTGCGTCGTCCAGGCCAAGCATCGCGGCACGGCCCATCGCCCCGCCGTAGTAACCCGTGAGCTGGTTGTCGTCCAAGTCCGTGGTCGTGAAACCCGTGGCGGTGATCTCTCCATCGAGGAGTCTCAAGCCCTGGCAATCGATGCCCAGGCCGACCAGCCAATCTCGATATTCGGCAGCGTCGCTGCCTGCGGTGGCGAGGACTGATGCCGGATAGCCGAGCAGGCTCAGGTTGTAGGCGTAGTTCCCGGCGACCCCACCGCGATGCTTGCGCAGGTCATCGACAAGGAAGCTCAGGTTGAGGATGTGCGTCTTGTCGGCGAGGATGTGGTCCTTGAAGCGTCCCTTGAAGCTCAGGATGTAGTCGTAAGCGATCGATCCGGTGCAGACGACGCTCACGTCCCGCAAGGCTAACGTAAAAAGAAAGGGGCGCCCTTAGAGCGCCCCTGGAATCGTTTTCGGTTAAGCGGCGCGGCGACGAGCTGCGCTGCGGCGTGCGCGGCCGGTCTTGGTCGCCTTTCGGGTCGCCGGCTTGGTAGTGGTCGACCTGTTCGGTGTCATGTCGGTCGCGTGCTCGAAGCGAGCCGCCGCCCTGGCGATGGTCTTGAACGAGCCGTTGAACATGCGAAGCGTGCGCTTGGCGACGCCGCCGACTGTGTCTCGCCTGCGCGCCTGGATCTTGACGAGCTCAAAGCCTTTGATGACGACTTTCTCAGGGAGCTTGCCGTTGACTTCAACACCGAGCAGGGTGATGCGCTCGGGCATCAGCTTCTCCGCCTGCTTGGCGGCCTTGTTCAGCCTTGCGTTGATCGTCTTGGCTGCGTCCATCGCAGGTGCCGTGGCGGCGTTCAGGCGAGCGTTGAAGCGGCGATTGACCCTGCGCGCGGCAGGAGTGCCCTTCCGCTCGAGTCCCTTCACCTGCTTGCGCGCGGACCCGATGGGGTCCGAAGCGACTTCACGAACTGTCTTGGCGGCGCCGAAAGCGACTTCCGCGACAGTGGTGGCCGTCTCTCCGGCCGTGTCTGCAAACTGGTCGATTTCCGTGTTCATCTTTGTCTTAGCCTCCTTTTTAGGTTGACGCATTGCATCATAACGCATTGCGTCAAGTGTGTCAAGGGGGAGGCGCCAGGCGTGCGATCAGGTCTCTGGCGAAGGCCCCGAACACGTCGTAGTGGGCGACTGTCCGGCGCTTCTCAGGCTGTATCCATTCAGGGCGAAGGCCGTGCCTTCGGCCCCACTCGGCCAGCTGCGCCCGCAGCCCGATCACGTGAAGGAACGGGCGCTCACGCACCATGCCTCTGATCGTCGACCCGTGGTAATAATCGAAGTTGCGGTGGACTGCTATGCCACCCGCTTCCGCAAAGGCGATCGCCTCCTTGATCTGGCGGCGCTCGAAATAGCGCTCGGCCAAAGGCGCGTCGCTCAAGTTATGGACACGGCGACCCGGCTGTCAGGCACCCGGGCGTCTGCGCAAATGGGCCTGAAGGCGCACAGCTTGCACGGCCGCTCAGCGTGTTCAGGGCCAAGCGCGAAGTCCCCGGCGATGATGCGCAAGGTGGCGGCAGCGATCCTGGCCTCGACCGCCGCGTCGTCCGGCGTGACCTCGATCATGCGCGCCCGCCGGAGGTCGAACAGAACCAGGCGCGGTTCCAGGCCGCCTGGCAGCAAGCCGCGACGCGCGGCCAATCCGTACAGCCGCAGTTGCATCGAGTACGCCTCGATCAACCTCTCGTCGAGCGTCGCATTGGTCTTGTAGTCGACCAGCGCAGGCCGGCCGTCGATCTCGCAGACCCTGTCGACGAAGCCGCGCACCCTGGCTTTGCCGAGGCGCAGGTTGAACTCGAGCTCAACGCCGAGTGTTGGCGCTTGAGCCAGCGGGTGAAGCAGGTACCGCTTGAGCATCTCCAGCCCAGCTTCAGGACCTCGGTAGACGCCGAGCAGGTCTCCGCCGCCCGCATGCCAGGCCGCCAGCGCCGCATGAACCGACGCGCCAAGCTCGCTCGAGCCCGACGCTTGAACGAAGCTTGGAAGCATCTCGTCAGGTGGAGCCGGCACCCCCCAAACCTGGCTGAACCTGTATCGGACCGGGCACACCTCGAAGTCGTGGAGCTGCGAGAAGCTGAGCTCGATGCCCCGATCCTGCCCGGCGGCAACGGCTGCCTCGCGCGGGCGAATCTGCTCCCACCTGTCGAGAACCGCTTCCACCACCGCGGGGCCTTCGGCCACTGAAGCGTCCATCACCCGCATTACCGGCAGCTCGAGCTGCTCGGCTTCGACGACGGAGGCCGCGTCCGGATGCGCGAGGGCCCAGCTCAGAATCTCGGCGAAGTGGTCGACCTCACCATTGGCGCCGACCTCGATGTCGCGTGACGACTGCTCCTCTCGTGTTGCCGTGACATACAGCGCGTCTTTGGTGCGCGTCATGCCGACGTAGACAATGCGCCTGCGCTCGCCCAGCGCCAGCGCCACCGCCGGCGCGCCTGGCGACGTCTCTTTGAAACGCGGATGCTTTTCGCCGCGCCAGTTCTTCATCACGAATCCGAGGCCGTCGGGGTCGAAGAAGAGTCGCTCGGTGTCGCGAGGTCGCGGCGGGCGCAGATTGACAAGGAAGACGACCGGAAACTCGAGGCCCTTGGCGGAATGCACTGTGAGCAGGGAAACCGCGTCCGTGGACGCCGCCGCCTCGGCCGCCTCACCCACCGGGAGCTCCGCATCGATGACCTGATCGAGATGGCGGACGAAATCGCCAATCCCCGCAAGCGTGATGTTGCGCTCGAAGCGCGATGCAAGCTGAAAGACCTTGCGCAGGTTGAGGAGCGCGCGCGGGCTGCCATCGCGCTGGGCGCGGAGCTCCGCCCAGCGCAGGTAACCGGTTTCCTCCAACAGGCGGTTGAGGATGTCAGCGACTGTGAGAGCGTCGCGCAGCCGGCCGAGCCGGTCAGTCAGCTCGACGAGTCGCACTGCCTGCGCTGCCACCTTCGCGTCCATCTCCGGGAAGCCCTCGCGCCCCGACTCCTCGAAGCAATCGCGCAGGCGCATGCCGGCGCGTCCGAAGCGGCGCGACGCAAGCCTATACATGCCGTTGTCAGGCAGGCGGACGATCGGGCCCTGGAGCACCCTGACCAGCGCGCCGTCGTCCATCGGGTTCTCGGTGAGCCGGAGCAGGGCAAGCACGTCTTTTATTTCCTGGCGGTCGAAGAAGCCCGAACCGCCGCTGGTCAGGTAAGGGATGCCCTGGCGGCGCAGCTCGTCCTCGAACTCGCGGGGGAGCATTCGGATCGAATGCGAGAGGATCGCGATGTCAGAGAAGGCTCTGCCTCCGACGTTCAAGCGCCGGATCGTCTCCGCCACCGATCGCGCTTCGGTGCGCGAGTCGGGTGCCATCACCACCGTTACCGGCCGGCTGCCTGACCCACGCGTCGCGACGAGATCCGGCTCGGTGGCGAAATCCGGGTCGCGGCGGATGAAATCGGTTGCGCAATCGAGGATCTGCTGGTAGGAGCGTCGGTTGTGGGTCAAGGGCAATCGCCGGCCGGGGAATCGTGATCGGATGTTCTCGATCTCAGCGTCACGCCAGCCGTAGATCGACTGCTTGGCATCGCCGACCGCAGAGACGTTGCCAAAGTTGTCAGCCGCGAGCAGCCTGATCAGGTCGAGCTGAATCCGGTTGGTGTCCTGGAACTCGTCAACCAACAGGTAGCGGAATCGCTCGCGACAGCGACGTCGAAACTCTGGAACGCGCTCGAGCGCCTCGATCACCTCGAGAATGAGGTCGTCGAAATCGCGCAGGCGTTCAGCGTGAAGGGCGTCCTCGTACGTGCGGTAGACGAGATACAGAACCTCGATCGCCTCGAGCTCCGCGTGCGCCGCGTCGCTGCCGCCGGCGCCGTTGAACGACGCATCCCAGTGGCGAGCGTGCAGCTCGAGGGCGCGTGAACGAAATCCATCTGGGGTGATGCCACGACCCTTCAGCTTGAGCAGAAACCGCAAGCCTGAGCGGAGGAGGTCGTCGAGGTCCTCGACCGAGAGCGCGATGAACGAATCCGGGTCGAGGGGAGCGGCCGCGCCGCTGCGAAGCCGCGCGACTAGCTGCTGTTCGAACAGCCGCTGGCCCGTCTCGTCGAGAACGCGCAGCTCGCGCGGCGCTCCGACGAGGTACGCGAACTCGTCGAGCAGTCGCGCGCATACACCATGAAACGTTCCGATCCATGCGGAGTCGAGGACGTCGGGACCCAGGCCGGGCCTGCGCTCAGCCAGCTCGCGGGTGATGCGTTCGCGCAGCTCCTCTGCCGCGCGGTCGTTGAAGGTGACCGTGAGGATCCGGTCGGGGGCCACCCCTTTTTCAACCAGCCAGCAGAAGCGCTCAGTCGCCGTGAAGGTCTTACCGCTGCCCGGCCCTGCAGCGATGAGGAATGCGCCATCAGGTCCTGCATGGGCGGCCGCCGCCTGTTCTGTGCTGAGCGTCATTCGGGAGGAGCGCCTCCGTACGGGCAGATGGCGGCGTGCGGGCAACTCCCGAAACGTGTCACGCACGTGCCTGCGAGCTCGCGTGGAGCTGGTTCGAAGTGGCCTGCCTTGATTCGCGTTATCGCCTCGATCACCACCGATCGGCTGCGGTCCAGGTCCTCGTGCGTCAGCGCCTTCTCGCGGTATTCCTTCAGGCCGGCCGGGCGGCCCACGCTGAAGATGTCCTGGCGCATGCCGCCCCACACCCAGTCCTTTGGATACCAAAGGGAGAGAAATCGCGGCTGGAAACCTAGGGGCTTCCCCTCGTCATCGACGCCGTCCTTGCATGCGAAGTAGTACAGCGCGAGCTGCACGTCTGACATCTCGGGCCCGAAGTACGCCTCGTAGGCGTATTTCATAGCCTTGCCGCCACCGGTCTTGTAGTCGACCACCTCGACCTCTCCGTCGCCGACGTCCATCACGCGGTCGATCTTGCCGACGATCTCAGCGCCGTCCAGCTGGAGATGGAACCTTCGCTCGAGGGCGAGTGTTCGGAGCCGGCGGATCAGCTGCATCCCCGTGACGAACTTGATGTAGTTGCCGAGTACGACCCGCACCTGCATCTCCTCGCGTTTGCGATCGAGCACGCCCTCCATTCGCGACAGGTAGGAGTCGAGCTGCTTTTGGAGCGAAGCTTCGAGCCACTCGCGCTGCTGAGCCGGCTCGAGCGGGTGCCACTCGGGCTCGTTGACATGAAAGTCCTCCAGCACCTCATGGAGAAATCCACCTCGCTCCATTGCCACCGATCGCGGCTCATCCACAAGACCAGGGTGGTTGTTGTACCAGTACAGGCGAGGACACTTCAGATAGTTGTTCAGCGTCGTCGGGCTGAAGTGGCCGATCTCGACGTGGGTCGGGTTCCGGTCGCCGCCATAGGGCTCGAAAGGTTCGCCTGCCTCGCGATCGACGAGGAAAGCCAGATCGAGACCAAGTGCGACAGCACGCGACGCCGCGCCGTCGTTCAGCGCCTCGCGATGGGCGGCGATCAAAACTTCCGCCTCGCGCGCAAGCAGCACGCCGGCGGGCGCCAGCCTTCCTGATGCTCGCGTCAGCTCTCGAGACTCGGCTTCGGGCGCGGCCAGCCCGAGGAACACCGAGGGCCCGGCCTGGCGCAGGTATGAGTCCGCAAAGGTGATGTACACGCGACTCTTGGCGCGCGTCAGGGCAACGAATGCGAGGCGCGCCTCCTCTGCCAGGTGTCCGTCGGGATCAGACGGCCACGACGGCATGAAGCCAACCTTGAAGCGCTCGAGCCAGGCCCGATCATCCGCCTCCAGCAGCGGATGCGGCCTGACCGCAAGTGGGAACAGGCCATGGGCGAAACCCGAGCAGAAGACGACCTCGAACTCGAGCCCTTTTGCCTGGTGGACCGTCAACACCTGGACGGCGTCAGGTCGCGAGCCTGGCCCGGCTCCTTGCGCGGGGGGCTCCGTGTCATCTGCCGCCCCCGTCAAGAGCGAATCCAGCGAGCCTTTGACATCCCCGAGCCAAGGCTTGGCGCCGTGAAGCCTCTCGTGCACTGTCTCGATTGCCTCGAGCCCTTCGATCGCTGCGCGGAGGTCGGCGATGGCCTCCGCCCGCTGGTCCGGCACGAGACCGAGATCGAGCAGGCGACGCATCGCCCCGTCCTCGATGAGCACCGAATAGGCGAGGCTCGCCAGCGGCAGCCGCGTCACCCTGCCGAGCAATCGGTGGCGCGCGACCATCGCCGCGTGCAGGCTTTCAAGCTCCGCCTCCGTGACGTGCTCGAGGTAGTCGGGCACGTAGTCCATGTCTGTCGGGGGGTCCCCACCCCACGGCAGCGGATAGCGCTGCGGATCTCGCGCTGCGAGTACATACATGAGGCGCCTCACAACGCGAGTCAGCGGGCGGCCCACATCGCGGGCGTGGGCGCGAAGCCGGCTGAGAGTTCGCGCGCCGACTCCCCCCAGGCTCGACGAGAGCGCGGCCTCGAACGCATCCGCGTCGTCGGGTTTGCGAAGTGATTCCAGGTAGCCGACCAGGAATCTGACCACCTCGTTTCGTGAAATGGCGCCGGACCCGCGGACCTCGTAAGGAAGACCGAGTGCGCGCAGGGCCTCCTCGAAAGGCCCGCCGAGCGCCGTGGTGCTGCGCATCACGATGGCGAACTCGCTGAGCCGAAGCTCGGGCGACTCCGCGTGCAGTCGCTTGATCTCGCGAGCGCAGAAGAACGCCTCATCAACCGCGTCTCCTTCGCGGGCAACGACCACCGCGGGAGCCTTGTGGAACTTTCCCACGGCGCGAGTGAAGCGAGGTTGGCGTCCTGGCTGCGTCGCGGCCAGCAGCCTCTCGCCCGCATCGAGTGCCTGCTGCGAGCAACGCCGGCAATCCTCGAGCCGCTCAGTCGTGCCGCCGTAGACCGCTGTGAACTCGTCGCTGAGAAGGCGGGGCACTGTGCCTCGGAAACCGTAAATCGATTGGTCGGGATCGCCAACCACCACAAGTCGCGGCCTGGATTCAGGCGGCGCCAGCAGCTGGAGGAGCTCGAATTGGGCAGGATCGACGTCCTGGAATTCGTCCACCAGGATCAACCTGAAGTTTTCGCGCAGCCTTTCGCGCAGGACGGGGTTCGATTGCAGCAGCTCGATGGCGCCGACGATCAGATCGCGGAAATCGACCATTCGGCCTCGCTGCATGCGCGCCTGGTACGCCTGGTACGCGGCGGCGAGAACGCGCAAGCGGTCTCCCGCGCTGGCTTCGGCGGCCAGCAACAGCGCCGAGGGGTGGACCAGGTTCTGCTTCATCAACGCGACAAACGTCAGAAGGTCGCGGGCGAATGCCTCGGAGCCCTGGACGCCGGCCAGCCCGCCCAGAACTTCGGCCTCCATCTCGGCAAGGACGTCGCGCATGACCATCGATTCCTGGAACCCGTCGAGCAGCAGCCTCTCAGGGTCAGGCGAGTGTTCCCGGAGCAGCCGCGAGCAGAAGCTGTGAAACGTGGATATCCATGCCTGGCCGTAGTCGTCGTTAAGGCGCGTGTCGATCCGCTTCGCGATCTCGGCTGCGGCGCCGTTCGAGAAGGTGAGCACGAGGATCTGGCCGCGTCCGGCCACGCCCTCCCGCACCGCATGCTCGTACAGGTCGACGAGGGCGTGCGTCTTTCCGGTGCCCGGTCCGGCGAGCACGCGGAGCGGGCCTTCGATGTCGCGAATATCCAGTGGCAAGGTTCCCCTTTGGTGAGGGGCGGGCTTCCTGATTATGCGGTCGGCTGCTTTCGGAGGTCAGCCCCGCCTATTAAGGCGCCGCGGGTCAGCGTGCCGGCGCTGCCGCGTGGGGCTTCAGAGCCTTGTCGATCTCTTTAAGCTCGACTGCTGAAAAGTCGCGGTTGCGGAGCGAGGCGATGTTCTCCTCGAGCTGGGCGATGCTGCTGACGCCGATGATCGCGGATGTCACCCTCGGGTCGCGGATGGTCCAGGCCAGCGCCATCTGCGCAAGAGGCTGGCCGCGCTGGACCGCGATGGCGCTTAGAGCTTGCACCTTGGCCTGCATGTCAGGCGTTATCTGGTCAGCCGACAGGTAGCGCGAGTGGGTCGCCCGTGATCCCTCGGGAACGCCGGTCAGGTATTTGCCGCTGAGCAGGCCCTGCGCGAGCGGCGAGAAGATGATGCATCCCGCCCCAGCCTCATCGAGAGCATCGAGGAGGCCGTCATCTTCGATCCACCGGTTCAGCAAGTTGTACGAAGGTTGATGGATGAGCAACGGGGTGCCTAGCTCGCGGAGGATCGCCACCGCCGTCCTGGTTTGAGCGCTCGTGTAGGAGGAGATGCCCGCATAGAGCGCTTTGCCCTGGCGAACTGCTGCGTCGAGCGCACCCATCGTCTCCTCCAGCGGAGTATCCGGGTCAAAACGATGCGAATAGAAGATATCGACGTATTCGAGACCCATCCTTCGCAAGCTCTGGTCGAGGCTGGCCAGCAGGTATTTGCGCGACCCGAGATCACCATATGGCCCAGGCCACATGTCCCATCCAGCCTTGGTGGAGATGACCAGCTCATCGCGAAATGGGGCCAGATCGCTCTCCATGATCCTGCCAAAGGTCTCCTCGGCCGAGCCGTAGGGCGGCCCGTAGTTGTTGGCAAGGTCGAAGTGTGTGATCCCGAGGTCGAACGCTCTGAGCACGATCGTCCGACTCAGCTCGAGCGGGCGGGTATGGCCGAAGTTTTGCCATAGACCGAGAGACAGCTCAGGCAGCTTCAGGCCGCTGCGACCGCTGCGGCGATAGTTCATAGAGGCGTACCTGGCTGGGTCGGGCACGTGGGTCATTGCGCGTCCACAACTGTATCGGGAGGCGGGGAGCGGTCAACGCGCCAGGCGATCACCAGGAGCCCAGCTAGAAAAGCGAGCTCGGCGAGAGGCCACCTCTCGAGCGGCGGGCCCAGTCTGAGCATGATCAGATACGGGCTCGTCAGCAGCCAGCCTGCCGCCACCGGTACACGCCAGGCCAGGACCGGCCGCTCCTCCCAGACGATCACTGCGGCCACCGCGAGCAGGCAGAGATCGGATGCATGAAGGTATGGGACCGCGATCAACGAGCCAAGAATGCCGGCCACCAGCACCAGGCCAGGAGAGCGCCGCAGCCTGTAGGCGGCCACGAGAACTGCGACGACGATCACGATTCGCAGCGCGGTGAACACCGGGCCCTTGAACCCCAGCGCTCGCTCCAACGTCAGCGCGTCGGCACCGGTTGGCAGCGAACCTGTCAGCTGGCTCCAGTAAGCGAAAGCGCCGTCACCTCCAACAGTGAGCAGGGCGACAACCGCCAGGATGGCTCCGACCGTCGACAGCGCGGCGAACGTTCTGACGCGACCCGCTGCAAGGAGGGCGAAAGGGACGACAAAGGCGGTGTTCGGCTTCAACAGCAGCAAAGAGAGGACGAGGCCCGCCGCTACGTTTCGATCCTCCCGAAGCAGTCGCCATGAGACAGCCATGCCCGCCGCAACGAGCGGGACGACCTGTCCCACGCGGGCAGCCTCCAGCACCCACCATGGAGCGACGGCCGCAGCGACCAGGATCCAGCGGTCAATCCCGCGGCTGGGGACGGCCCACATGATCGCGCCTGCAAAGGCGGCGAGCGTCAGGGCCGCCCAGACATAGTACGAAGGCCAATAGGGCAGCAGAGCGAGCGGCGCAACCAGCCATGCCACTGTCGGCGGGCTCAGGAAGGGTTGGGCCACCTGCCGGGGATCCAGCTTGATCTGCGCGAACGCAACCAGAGCCTGGTTATAAATATTTGACCACCCCTGCTCGAGCCCCACCACGGCCGCAGCTTTGTAAGTGTGGAAGTCGATGCCGGGAGGCTCATTGCGGGCGAGGAAGTTCAAGACGATGGCGATCACGACGCCCGCTAGGACCAGCAGCGGCAGCAGGCGCCTCACACGGCTCACCGCTCGACGTTACAGCGCGCATATAGTCGAGCGCCATGGCCGCATCCTCGACGCCACGCCACAGCATGCCTCGTGCGTGGGGCGTGGCGGTCGTTGCGGCGATCCTGCTTGTGCACGTTCCGTCGTTCTTTCACCGCCTTCTTGATGGTGACGAGGCGATCTACGGGTCGATCGCCGCCCTCATGAACGGCGGCGGCACCCTGTATGCCGACGGCGGGGTCGACAACAAACCGCCAGGGATCTTCTGGGTGTATGCCGCGACCTTCCACGTTGCGGGGACCTACCAGATGACGGCGATCCACGCCGTCGGGCTGCTCGTGATGGTGGCCACCTGCTTGCTCCTGTTCATCATCGGCCGCTCATTGGCCGGATTTCGGGCAGGCTTGTTGTCGGCGCTCATCTACGGAGTTCTCACCGCCGCCGGCAATCCCCGGCTGTTGGCTGCGAACACAGAGCTTTTCATGATGCTGCCCCTCACGGCTTCCGTCCTTCTGATGCTGCGGCGCCGGTGGCTGTGGTCGGGATTGCTCCTCGGGTTGGCCGGAGCGTTCAGGCAGTCGGCAGCGATCAACCTGCTGTTGGTGCCTGTCGCCATAATCCTGTTGGAGCCGCACGGCAAACAGCTGCGGGCCTCAGGCCTGTTCGCGGCAGGCTTGGCCGCAGCGCTCGCTGCGGGAGCGACCGTCCTCGCCTTGACCGGATCGCTCGCGGGATTCTGGGACTGGACGATCGGCAGCCTGTATGGCTATGCCTCCACCAACTGGACGCCGGCTCTTGTCTGGATGCGCGCGCGGGATAGCGTCCTGCCGTTTGTCGCCTCTATGGCGGTGATCTGGGTGGCTGCCATCGGTTTTGCCTGGCGCCTTAAGCACCTGGCCTCCGGAGAGCGCCTGATTGTGGCGTGGCTCGCAGTCTCGGTGCCGGGTTCGCTGGCAGGCGGTCACCTCTCGTGGCATTACTTCATCCAGGTGATGGGACCGCTGGCTGTGCTCGCGGCGTTTGCGATCGACCGCGCGCTGAACACTCCTCATAAGAAATGGGCCGCCGGGGCGGCGGCGGTTGGCCTCGCCGCACCGGCCATCGGATGGGGCATCTTCGACCTGGTGTCCGACCCGTTGACCTATGACTTCAAGGCGCCGGTGCCCCAGCACGAGGCGGTGTCTGCGTACATTCGCTCCCACACGACACTGCGCGACCGCGTTTTCGTGTGGGGCAATTGGCCGGCCCTGTACGTAGGGTCCGACCGCATCATGGCGAGCCGTTTTCCTGGCTTCCTGCGAGGGTTCGCGCGAGGGTCGGACTTGCCGCCCAACAACTGGGACACTACCGCCAGGGTGTGGCCCGAGCTAAACGAGGACCTCACCAGGAATACGCCGGCACTGATCGTCGATACAGCCGCTGCCGGTTGGAGCGATTTTTCGCAGTACCCGATGAGCAACTATCCGGTGCTTTCGGAATTCGTGAAGAGCCGCTACCACGTGGTGGCGACGATCGACGGCGTGGTGCTCTACGCCCCCAACACGTGAGGAAGGCTGGGCGAGGGTAGCGCCGGCGCCTGCACCGGCAAGCTGACCGGCAGCGGCGGAACCTCGACCTTGACCGGAAGCTCGGGCAGAGCCACAGCATGGGAGACCGCGTCAGTGACTTTCACGCTTTGGGCCGGCAGAACGCCGGCTGTCACGGGAGCCGTGTGCGGCACCAGTGGCTGGCTGCTGTTTGAGCCGGCGGCGCCGAATCGAGGCGCCTTTTGAAGGTGTGGCGCTTGAGAGGCCGACGCGTGTTGAGTGACGAGCAAGGCAGTCGCCGCCACCGTCATGACCGCCACCACGCCGGCCTGCAGGACCTGATCGAGGGAAGGACCTGGCGACTGCTGGGTGCCATCGGCAAACCGACGCAAGGAGAGCCACACGACAAATCCGTGCACAGCGCGCCGACCAATTGCCCTACCACGCTCGACATGGGCGCTGACGATGGCCAGGCTCTCTCGAAGACGGCGCCGAACGCCGCCAACCGTAAGACCGAGCTGTTGGGCGATCTGGCGATTCGTGAGGCCGCCGAAGTAGGCAAGTTTGACTACCTGCTTGTGCTGGGTCGGCAGCTCATTCATCGCTTCGTCAATCGCCTGCCGCGCCATGGCGCTCGAGAAGTCGACGGCCCCTGACGGTTCGCCCATCAGAACTTTCTTGAGGTGGGCGTCCGCGCCACGAGCCCGCCTGTTGTCGAGCGGAGCCCGGCGAGCGCCGGTGGTCAGCCACGAGCGCCACGAGTTGATGGCGTTGTGGAGCAGGACAGGTTTGGGCTCCTCCGTGATTGGAGCTTCCTGAAGCTGCCTTGGGGCGTGATTCGCCCCCCGCTGCCCGCCAAACCATCGAGTCCCCATCGCCCTTGGTCCCCGATACAGAAACCCCCAGCTAAACGCCGCTACCCGGCTCTGTAAAGACGAGTAAAGGCTAGTCCGGGGACAGCTTGGTGGGGCGCTTGATCTCCAGGATTCTGGGTTCCTCGGCAGCTATCGACATAAGGCGGTCGAACAGGACCAGGGAGTCCCCGGGTTCCGGTGCTTCAGAAAGGCGGACGTACGCCGCGGGGCCGCCCGGAAAGACGAAGGTGGGGGTACCAAAGACGCCATGCTCGGCGACGGCGCCCCGATGATCGCGCGCGAGCGCCGACAGGATGCCGGGATCGGCCACGTCCTTGCGAAAGCGATCGAGGTCGAGTCCCGATTCGACTGCCACTCGCTCCACGGCGGCGACATTGTCGATGTCGATGCGATCGAGATGACGCGCGCGCAACAGACGCATGTGGAAGTCGTCGAAGCCATCCTGGCGCCGAGCCGCCTCGGCACCTTTGAAGGCGTGGCGACCGCGCACAGGCTCCGACTCAGGCGCGTCCCAAACCGTCCAGCCTTCATCCTTGGAGTTGATCTGAGTGAGCGAGAAGTATCGCCATCGAACCTCGAGCTCTCGCTCGCCTGAATCCCGCACATTGCGCAGCAGGACTGAGGCTCGATACACGAATGGGCAGAGGTAGTCGTAGAAGACGTCGAACGCCATGAAAGCTCCAACGCGACTGGTCCTCACCCGTATTCCAGACAGTTGGGCCTGGATGAGGCGGGACCTGGTCATACGCTTGCTGCCGTTCACTGTCGCGTCCGCGGGGGTTTACCTGATTGCGTCGCGGCCAACTTGGTTTGGTTTAGGCGCTGGGCGGCTCGGCGTTCAGCTGCTGTTCGGCATAGCTGTCGCACCGCTCCTGTTCGGGGCTGCAGCCCTTGCTCAGTTGTGGCTCTCGCGGCGAAGAGGCGCGATAAGCGCCCCCGCCGGGCCGGGCGACGCATGGTTCCAGGCAGGCTTTTACGCGCTCAACGGACCGATCGAGGAAGCTGTTTTTCGCGGACTGATCCAGGGCGGTCTGGGAGTGTTGTTCGGTGCGCCCTTGGGCTTCGCGGCCGGTACTACCGCGTACGTCCTTTATCACCGGTTGGCTTGGGGGTGGGCTGACACCCTGGCCACGGTTCTCATCGGGATTCCAATGGGACTGGCATTCTGGCTGCTGCCAGGACCACCGTCGCTGCTTGGGGTCTCGATAGCTCACGTCGCCGCAACTTGCGGTTTCCTCGGCCCCGGCCCTTACCTGCTGCGGCGCCTTCGGCTGGTCTAGAAAACGAGCTAAGTGGAGCTTTAGGCCGGATTTACTCCGGCCGTCACCCCGCCCTCCATTTCCAAACACCTCCGGGCTTGGCGACTAACAGGTGGGGTATTCCTTCTGGGGTCCCCGCGACGCAGTCGCGGGAGCGCCTCCTCACCCGCGCCTTTTAGACCTGGCGGCGGCGTACGGCCACATAGACGAGGAGCGCCATCAGACCGACCAAAAAAACCCACCAGATGATGTCCGTCAGGCTGGAAGCGCCCGGGATGCCAGCCATCACCTGGTCGACGGTTGGGCTGCCTTCAGATGTTGGAATGACGTCGAACTGGGCCTTCGCTATCTGCCTTGCGGCGTCGCTCATGAGCTCGTGTGGCACGAGCCAATACGAAACATCGAGGACCGCCTTGACTATCGCGTTTTCGCCGAGCTGGCCGCCCGCGAGCTGCGCATGGAGCGCCACGACCACGCCCGCCACAGCGTTGTAGATGAACGCAATCACCGCAGCGACGATGTTGTTCATCCACGTGCTCAGCGCAAGCACTATCAACATCAACAAGACTGCGTTGGCGACGGCCGCCACCGTCTCCACCCATAACGCACCTTCCAGGCCGCCGCCAAACAGAAACATCGCGAGCCTGGCTTCGAGTCCGACAAGACCCACCAGCACGACCATGGCGACGATCGCCGCCAACACCTTCCCCGCCGTAAACGCAAGCCGCGACACGGGCTTGGAGAAAATGCCCACCGCAGCGCCAGACTCCAGGTCGTGATAGATGGCGGTCATGCCAATCGCGAAAGCGACAAGCAACGCGAAGAAGCCGACGACGTTGATCAGCGTGCTCACAAAGATCAGCTCGAGAAAGCGGTCCACCTTCGCAGGGTCGGGCGGAGCCGATCCGGGGGGGCCGCTGACAGAGAAGTTCACCGGATTTACGACGGAAAAAATCTTCAAGCCGATTCCGACGACCGCAACACCCACGACCCCGATGATGAAAAAGACAAGCAAGATCCGGCGGCGCGAAAGCTCGAGCAGGGTATAACGCGCCACTGCCAGCGCCCCGTTCACGGCTTGTCCCTGTCGGTGATGAACGATGGAAGCTGGTCGCGCTTGGGCGTTGACGCCTCGACAAGCTCGACGAAAACCTCCTCGAGGGTGCGGCCCTCTGGCACGACCTCTGCCATCGTCCCCTCTTTGAGCACCCGCCCCTTGGCCAGGATCGCCACCGTGTCGCAGACCAGCTCGACCTCGCTGAGCAGATGGCTGTTGAGCAAGACAGCGACGCCGCTTTCTTTCAGAGACTCGATGAGTGCCCTGACGTCACGACGGCCGAGTGGGTCGAGGTCGGCGGTTGGCTCGTCGAGAATCAGCAGCTTGGGGCGGCCCAGGATCGCCTGGGCGATCCCCAGGCGCTGTTTCATCCCCTTCGAGAATTGGCGTACCTGGCGCTTCTCCTGGTCCAGGCCGGCGAAGGCAAGGGTCTCGGGGATCCTCCTCCTCCGTTCCTCATCATCGAGACCGAGAAGGCTGGCGAAATAGTCGAGCACCTCACGCGCGCGCAGGAACTTAGGAAAGTCGGGATCCTCGGGCGCGAAGCCCAGCTGCGCCCGTGCAGCCGGATCGCCGGGATCTGAGCCGAACAATGAAATCGTGCCTTCGTTTGGTCGGAGAAGGCCGGCGATCATCTTGACCACGCTCGTCTTGCCCGAGCCGTTCGGACCGAGCAGCCCGAAGGCCTGACCTGGCTCCAGCGCGAAGGTGACGCCGTCGACGGCCCACGGATCGCGACGCCGGTAACGCTTACGAAGCGCGTCAACACTCACCACCGCCGCCATCAGCCAGCCGAATATACACAGGCGTGTTCGAGCTCGATGCCTTGCAACGGCGGACCCTGGTGTGGGCGGGGCTCGCGGTCGTCCTCACCGCCTTCGACGGCTCGGTCCTTGTTCTTGCCCTGCCGGCGATCGCATCCGACTTCAAAGCCCAGATCCCCGGGCTGACCAACCTCGGCTCAGTGCTGGCCCTCGGTGTCCTCGGCGCTCTGCCCCTCGCCAGCCTCGCCGACCGGTTCGGACGTCGCAGGCTGATAGCGATCGGGGTCGCCGGCTTCTCGATCGCGAACTTTGCCAGCGCCTTCGCGCCTTCCCTGACAGCCCTTTCACTCATCCGCATGGTCGCCGTTTGCTTCGAAGTCCTGGTCGCCGGCGTGGCCACCGCGCTGATCGTCGAAGAAGCCCCTCAATCGCGTCGCGGCCAGGCCGTCAGCGTCCTTGCAGTGCTGGCCGGCGTCGGGACGTTGGCGACTGTGCTCAGCTACCCGCTGGTGGCGCCGCACTGGCGGTGGCTTTTTCTTGCTGGAGGAATCGGGCTCTTTGCATCGCCGGCCATCTGGCTTCGGCTGCCGGAAGGGCGGACATGGACCGGGGCTGATCGCGCTCGCGCACTACGCCCGAGCAGCTCCTCTCTACGGTTGCTTATGGCGGCACCGTGGCGGAAGCGCCTGCTCATCCTGTCCGCCGGGACCGCACTTGTGGCGGTTCTGCTTCAGCCGGCCGGCCTTCTGTTCACGGTTTTTGCCAGTGACGTCCTCCATATGACGCCGGTCGCCATCAGCACGTTGATCATCGTGTCTGGTGCTGCGGGGGGCGCCGCATATCTCGCGGGCGGTTACTTGAGCGATCGCTTTGGACGCCGGTGGCCCGCCATCGCCTTGACAGCGACGACAGCGATCGTCACCAGCCTGAGCTTTGCGACAGGGATCATCGGATTCGTCGTCGGAAACGTTCTCTGGAGCGCCATCGCCAGCGCGGCAACGCCGGTTTTCGGAGCCTGGTCTGCCGAGCTCTTTCCAACTCGGGCGCGGGCGACGGCCCAGGCGACAGGCGGGGTTGCCTCCGCCGTCGGGAGCGTGGCCGGGCTGCAGGCAGTCGGCATCCTCTCGCAGTCGGTCGGCCTCGGACCTGCGATCGGGCTGGTCGGAGCGGCCGCCCTCGCCGGTTCGGCGTTGCTCTTCCTGCTGCCCGAGACGAAGCAAGCACCCCTACCTGACTAGAGTTACGCGGAAAGTGGACCGCGCAAGGGCAGTGGTCGTCGGTGGCGGCATCACGGGGGCGAGCGTCGCCTACCACCTCGCCAAGGCGGGTTGGCGCGACACAGTCCTGCTCGAAAAGGATGAGCTGACCAGCGGGTCGACGTGCCACGCGGCAGGCCTGGTGACGCAGTTCAACCCGTCGCCGACGATGATGCGGTTCCGCCGCTACAGCATCGAGCTGTACGAGGAGCTCGGGGTCTTTGAGAAGGTCGGCGGCCTGCGTTTCGCTTCCAGCGAGGAACAGCTCAAGGAGCTCCAGCGTGGAGTGAGCCGCGCTCGCGGGATCGGGCTTGAAGTCGAGCTGGTGTCGGCCGAGGAATCGGCTCGCCTCATGCCCTCGATCACGAAGCGCTCGCTGCACGGAGCGGTGTGGGTTCCGGGCGATGGTCACCTCGATCCTCATACCGCCACCCACGCCCTGGCCGCGGCCGCACGCAAGCTGGGCGCATCCGTCCTCACCCAACATCGGGTGACCGGCATCGAGCTGACCGAGCGCGGCTCGATCAAGGCGATCAAGACTCAGGCCGGCAGGATCGAGGCCGAGGTGATAGTCATCGCCGGCGGCATCTGGGCGCCGCAGATCGCGGCGATGGCCGGGGCATTCATCGTGTCAACGCCAGTCGACCACCAGCACGCGGCCCTTCTCGCGGTCCCCGGGCACGAGCTCCCCCACGACATGCCTTGCTTCCGCGATCCCGACAACCTGATCTATGGGAAGTCCGAGGCGGGGGGCGTAGTGCTCGGCGGATACGAAGCAGACCCGGTGGCGCGCTGGATCGACGGCGTGCCCTGGGACCATGCAGGCACGTCGCTTCCTCCCGACCAGGTGCGGTTTGAGCCGCTGCTGGCGGGGGCTGCGCGGCGCTTCCCGTTCATGCGCGAGGCGGGCATCGTGAAGCTTGTCTGCCACCCGGACGCCATGACGCCCGACTCCAATCCTCTTGTGGGTCCCGTTCCCGGAGTCCGCGGCCTCTACCTTGCCGCAGGTCTCTCGCTCAACGGTTTCGGCGGTGGCGGTGGCATCGGCAGGTCCCTGGCGGAGCTGATCACAACCGGATCCTCCGAGCTCGACCTCCATCCTTACCGACCCTGGCGCTTCGGCCCCGTGCACCGCGACCATCGCTACGCCGCCGATCTGGCCCGCGAGGCGTATCGCTACTACTACTACCTCCGGTATCCCTTCGACTCCGACGAATGGGGCCGCCCACGCCGGACGAGCGCCCTGCACGAGCGCTTGCAGGACGAGGGAGCTGTCTTCGGAGTGAAGCATGGGTGGGAGCGGGCCGACTATTTCGAACCGGGTCGCCAGTGGCGTCGCGCCGGCGCCGACCAGCGAAGCTTCGGCTGGACCCGGCCTCCGTACTTCAACGAGCTCGCTGAAGAGCATCGCGCGTTCCGTGAGCGGGTCGGGATCATCGACATGACGTCCTTCGGAAAGATCGACGTGCGCGGACCTGGTGCGCTGCCTTTACTTGAGCGGGTGGCCGGCAACCTCATCGACCGACCGCCGGGGAGCGTCGTGTACACGCAGCTCCTCGAGAGAAACGGCGGGATCGCAGCCGATGTCACAGTCACGCGACTGGCAGAAGAGCACTTCAGGGTGGTGACGGGAGCCGGGTACGTGAACACCGACCTTGGCTGGCTCCTCATGCAGCTGCGCGCCGACGATTCGCAGGTCGAGCTACACGAGACCACCGACGAGCTGTCGGTGATCGGCATGTGGGGGCCTAACGCACGTGACGTCCTGGAGCGGGTCACGCTTGACGACGTATCGGAGGCCGCATTCCCGTTCATGCAAGCGCGGCACATTCGCATAGGAGGCGCCGCAGCGCTCGCGCAGCGGGTTACCTACGTCGGCGAGCTTGGCTGGGAGCTGTACGTGGAACCGGGGTGGGCGGTACAGGTCTGGGATCGCCTCATCTCGGAAGGCCGCGCGTTCGGCATTCGTGCCGCCGGCTATCGGGTGCTCGACTCTCTCCGCATGGAAAAGGGCTACCGGTACTACGGAACGGACCTGACTCTGCTCGACAACCCGTTTGAGGCTGGGCTCGGCTTCTGCGTGCAGCTTGACAAGGGCGATTTCAACGGGCGCGACGCGCTGGTGGCAGCTCGCGAATCGGGCATCAAGCGACGGCTCCGCACGCTGGCAGTCGGAGGTGACGAATACCTCCCGATCTACGGCGGCGAAGCTGTGCACGCCGACGGCAAGGTGGTGGGCCGAGTTCGCAGTTGCGCGTACGGGTTCACAGCGAAGCACAACCTCGCATATTCGTACCTCCCGATTGAGATCGAGCGAGGGGGCAAGGTGCAGGTCGAGGTCTTCGGGCAGCTGGTCGCGGCAACAGTGACCTCTGACGCAGTTATCTCCAAACAGGGCATGGTCACGTGACTGAAGCGGTGGACGAAGCCGTCAAGCGGATCTCACTCTGGGACGGCCAGGAAACGAAGGTTTCCCAGCTCTCGGGCGGCCTAACCAACGAGAACTACCTGATTGAGGCGGCAGGTCAGCGTTACGTGATGCGCATTCCCGGCCAGTCGACCGAGCTGCTCGCCATCGACAGGGCAAACGAGGTGTTCAATACCAAGGCCGCGGCCACCACAGGTATCGGTCCCAAGGTACTTGAGCACATCCCGGATCTCGACGTCCTGGTGCTCGAGTTCATTCAGGGCCCGACGATGTCGGCGGCAACGCTGCAGACGAAAGAGATGGTGGAGCGAATGGCCGGGTCATTTCACAGGCTCCATGCCTCGCCGCGGTTCCTCAAGGACTTCAACATGTTCCGGCTCATCGAGGACTACTTGCGAATCGTGCAAGAGCACCAAGTAACGATCCCTGCCGGTTACAGGGACAGGCTGCCGGTCGTCGCCAAAATTGAGAGTGCCCTCAAGACGGGCGCCCTGCCTGCCGTGTCCTGTCATAACGACCTCCTGTGCGAGAACTTCATCGATGACGGCACAGCGCTCCGGATCGTCGATTACGAGCTCAGCGGCAACAACGATCCGTGCTTCGACCTGGGCAACACGGCCCAGGAGGCTGAATTCGACCAGGAATTGCGTACCGCGTTGTGCGCGGCGTACTTCGGCCGGGATGACGGTCGCCAGCTCGCGCGGATGAACCTCTTTGCCCTGATGTCCGACATCGGCTGGACCCTGTGGGGAGCCATCCAGGCCAAGATTTCCGCCGTCGACTTCGACTTCGAGGGTTACTTCAACCTGCGCTGGGAGCGTGCGCTCGGGGTGCTCGAGTCCGACCAACTGGGGAGGTGGCTTAGAGAAGCCTCCGTTTGACGAGCCCAAGGGCGAGTGAGAAGTTTCGCCGGTATATCGTCCGCATATTGGTCGGGCGAGCGACGGGAGGAGCGCAGGGGGTTGGCTTCCGAGGTCAGGCAAGAGAGGCGTGCTGAACCTTCGCGCGCCGTGGACCAACCAACCCTTGCTGTCGTCGAATCCGGTGATGCGGCGCGATCTCAAAGCGAAGCGGCCTACCTTCGCATCCGCGACCGGATAGTCAGCCTCGACATGCCGCCGGGTTCGGTGGTCGAAGAGGCGCGGCTACGCGAGGAGCTCGACATCGGGCGGACGCCGATCAGGGAGGCACTACAGCGCCTGGCGCTCGAGAACCTCGTCAAGTCGGTCCCTCATCGCGGAACTTTCGTGACCGATGTGAACATCACCGACCTTGCCCGCATCACCGAGGTCCGGGTCGTGCTCGAGGCCCATGCAGCGAGGCTGGCGGCTGAGCGAATCGCGCCGGCCGACCGTGCCGGGATCCAGGAGCTGCTCGATGTCCTCGAGGCGGGTGGCGCCTCCGATCAACACGAGCTGATGCGCCTCGACCAACGGATCCACCGCCAGATCTACCGCGCGGCGCGCAACTCCTTCTTGGAGAACACCCTCGAGAGGTACCTCAACCTCAGCCTGCGCCTGTGGTACCTGGTTGTCGATCAGGAGGTGCGATTGCGCGAGGCCGTCGTCGAGCACGTTGAGCTGCTGAGGGCGGTGCTGGCCGGCGATGCATCGAGGGCCGAGGACAGCATGCGCCGCCATGTCACAGGCTTCGAGCGAGAGATCCGCAGGGTTCTCGTGGAGCGATAGGAAATGCCAAGAATCTTCTTCGCCACCGACCTGCACGGCTCGGAGATGTGCTGGCGCAAGTTCCTCAATGCAGCGAAGTTCTATGACGCGGACGTCCTTATTTGCGGTGGGGACATGACTGGCAAGGCGATTGTCCCAATCGTCGAGGAGAACGGTAGTTTCGCGATGTCGATGGCGGGGCAGGCCCAAACGGTCGGCCCCGATGGGGTGGGCGAGGTCGAAGCCCAGATCCGGCGTAAGGGCTACTACCCGCTCCGGGTCACGCCCGAGCGACTACACGAGCTGGACGCGGACGACGATCTCAGGAAGCGCACCTTTCAGCAGGTGATGCTTGACGGCGTCCAGCGTTGGATGGACATGGCCAAGGACAAGCTTGGCGGTTCAGGCGTAAGCGTCTACGTATGCCCGGGCAATGACGATGAGATGGAGGTGGATGACGTCATCCGGAAATCAGACATGGTTTATCTCGGCGAGGGCCGAGTCCTGGAGATCGACGGCTTCTCGATGATCTCGAGCGGGTGGTCCAACCACACGCCCTGGAACACGCATCGCGAGGAGACAGAGGAAAAGCTTGGCGAACGCATCGAAGCGATGGCCAAGCAGGTCAGCGATCCCTCACGCGCGATCTTCAACCTGCACTGCCCGCCCTATAAGTCAGGCCTTGACGAGGCGCCGGCCATCGACGCGGATCTCAAGCTGCTCCACGGTGGCCGGGCCCTTCGGCCGGTCGGCTCCACAGCGGTGCGAGAGGTGATCGAGAAGTACCAGCCTTTGCTGTCCTTGCACGGGCACATCCATGAGAGCAAGGGGGCGGTGAAGCTCGGCAAAACGCTTTCGATCAACCCAGGCAGCTCATACGAGGAGGGAATGCTGATGGCGGCGATCATCAACCTGGACGCCAAGAAGGGCGTCAAGAGCTACCAGCTGGTGAACGGATAAGCGGAAGGAGAGAAAGGAGAAGGAAACATGGCTGACACGACGATGGGCACGGGCGGCTCGAGGCCGACCCTGTTCTTACGCAACGCGACGGGGCTGGTCAAGGCCTGGTCGACATTCGACGCTTTTATCTACTCGTTCTGGTCGGTGAACCTGATCACGCTCGGCCTTTACGGCATGTCTTTCGTGTACTGGGTTCCCGACGGTCAGCTGCTGGCAGCAATTCTTATCTTCGGCGTTTTGACGACGTTCCTCGTGATCACTTACGCGATGTTGGTCAGCGTGATGCCACGTACCGGCGGCGACTATGCGTGGCAGAGCCGCATCCTGGGAGGGGCACTTGGTTTCGTGCTCTCGATCACAGGGTGGTGGTTCACCTTGTTTCTCTGGGCGCCGATCTACGCCAACATCCTGAACGTCCAGTTCTTCCAGCCTCTTGCCTACACGCTGGGCTTGAAAGACCTGGCGGCAAATCTCAACAGCCAGACCGGCGTGTTCGTGACCTGTCTGATCGTCCTCGCCTTTGTGAGCGTGGTGGTCACGCTTGGAATGGAGGCGTACGCGCGAATCCAGAAGATTTGCTTCTGGATCGGCATTGTCGGGCTGGTGGTCGTAGCCGGGCTCTTGCTCATCAACAGCCAGAGTGACTTCCAGGCCGCTTTCAACCGCGAAGCCACGTCGCTGTTCGGCGCCACTGGAGACTCCTACCAGAAGACGATCGACCTTGGGGCCACGGCGGGCTACACGCCGCACGACTTCGGCACCTTCCAGCTCGGACCGATCTTCCTGGTGTTGCCTTTCCTTGCCTTCTACCTGCTTTGGCCCAACTGGGGCGCGACACTGTACGGCGAGGTCCGCGGAGCCAAGGACGTCCGAAAGCCGTTCTGGAGCATGTTCTGGGGTCTGTGGGTGACCATCGCCATGGTGGCGCTGGTTCTTCTTCTCATCGTGAAGACCATGGGCTGGCAGTTCTACAACGCCGCGAACGCGGCCTGGTACAACGCTCTCTTCTATGGCGGCGACGCGCCGCCGGTGGGAACCTGGCCGTACCCCGTGATGTTTGCCGGCTGGCTCGTCGACAACCACATCTTCCAGGCCGTGCTCATCATCGTCATGGGCCTGTGGTTCTTCGGCTGGGCCGGCACCTTGTTCCTCTCGTCGACTCGCGTCATATTCGCCGCAGCCTTCGACCGCGTGCTGCCGTCCTGGGCGGCCAACATATCGGCCAAGCGGCGCGTGCCTTACGGCTCTCTGATTCTGATGATCGTGCCATCCATCGTGATCAGCGCGATCTGGTCCTATAAGCCAGACTTCCAGGCCGTGTTCCTGGACGCCACCGCCGTGCTTGCGCTGACGTTCTTCGCCACTACCGTCGCTGCGATCATCCTGCCCTGGAGACGCAAGGACCTCTACAACGCCTCGCCGATCGCCAGCTGGAAGGTCGCCGGTATTCCGGCCATAACCGTCGTCGGAGTGATCACTGCAGCGTTCCTGCTATTCATGCTCTACCAGTGGTCGTTCAACCCTGACAACCTGTATGGCACCACCTTGTCGAAAACCTTGAACTCCCTCTACTACTTCATCGCGACGTACGTCGTCGCAATCGTCATCTATGTCGTGGCGCGCATCGTTCGTAAGAACCAGGGCATCGACCTGGCACGCATCCATCACGAGATTCCGGTTGAATAGAAGCGCAACGGCCGCCGGGCTTCGGTCCGGCGGCCGCCTTTCTCAATAGATCAATGCTGGAACACACACTTCGTACCTACCAGAGCCCAACGCGGCTCGTGCAGCGGCTCGGCGCCATTCGCGAGCTTGGCAACGAAGCAGGCCTACTCGGCATGCGCAGGCCTCTGCTCGTAACAGACCCAGGGGTGAAGGCCGCCGGCCTGCTCGACACCGCACTCGAAGCCCTGCGCGGCTCTGATGTCGAGCCCGTGGTGTTCGACCGCGTCAAGGCGAACCCGGGCGTCGAGCTCGTCGACGCGGGCGCGGCCGAATACCGCACGCAAGGCTGTGACGGCCTCGTCGCCATCGGCGGTGGCAGCTCGATGGACACCGCCAAAGGCATCGGCGTCGTTGCAGCTCACGACGGCAGCATCCTCGACTACGAATGGGGTCACAGCCCTCTCACATCCCGCATCCCGCCGATGATCGCCGTGCCGACCACTGCGGGAACCGGCAGCGAAGTGACGCTATGGGCTGTCATCACGGACCCGAAGCGCAAGATCAAGTTCAACGTCGGCGGCACGCCGAACATCGCCTCCTGGGTCGCGCTGATCGACCCCGAGCTGAGCGTCCGCCTGCCCGCACCGGTGACCGCGGGTACCGGCATGGACGCGCTGGCCCATGCAGTCGAGTGCTTCACGATGGTCTATTACCAACCCTTCACGGACGCCGTGGCGCTGATGGCGATGGAGTACGTCGCCCGCTACCTCAGGGTTGCTTTCTCCCAGGGCTCGAACCTGCAAGCGCGGTACTACATGAGCGCGGCGGCGATGCTTGGCGGGCTCGCTTATGGCACCGATTCGGCAGGCGCCGCTCACGCCATGAGCCAGACGGCCGGAGGGGTTCACGACGCGCCCCACGGCGCATTGACGGCTCGGCTCCTCGGCCCGGTCATGGAGTACAACCACGCAGGGGAGCCAGTGCGGTTCGCCCGCATGGCGGAGGCGTTCGGCCTCGATGTGCGAGGCAAACCGGTTTGGCGCGCCGCCGAAATGGCTGTCGAGTACGTGCACCAGCTGACCAAGGACGTCGAGATCCCGAGCATGCAGGAGCTCGGCTTTACGGAAGACGAGATCCCGATGCTCGCTGACAAAGCCTTCGCCGACCCCCAAACAATCGGGAACCCGCGCGATGTCGACGCCGCCGCCTACCGCCGAATCTATGCCCAGGCTTTCGAGCTGGGTCGCGATCGCGTCAAGGCGCAGGCGTAGAAGTAAACCCAACTGGAGAGGTGACATGACAGTCGACGTCGCCAAAACCGTTCGAAAGATGTTCGTCGACGGCAAGTGGGTGGAATCGGAGAGCGGGCAAACCTTCGATGCCACCAGCCCCGCCACCGGCGAGACCATCGCATCCGTGCCCAAGGGCACACGAGCTGACGCGAAGCGGGCCGTGGAGGCCGCGCACCGGGCGCGGCGCGGCATGGCCGACCTCAAAGGCTTCGCGCGATCGGCGCGCCTGCATCGGATTGCTGACTCGATCGAGCAGCATCGCGAAGAGCTTGGGCACCTCCTGACTCTCGACCAGGGCAAGCCGATGCACGCCGAAGCGCTCGGCGAGGTCGACGAGGCGGCAGAGTACTTTCGTATCGCCGCGGAGGACCTGAAGCGGCTCGAGGGACGGGTGATCCCTTCGGCGAGTCCGAGCAAACTCGTCATGACCCGCCATTACCCGCGCGGCGTTTACGGGATCATCACCCCCTGGAACTGGCCGCTGACGATGGCGGCAGAGCTCATTGCGCCGGCGCTGGCTGCCGGCAACACGGTCGTCTGGACGCCGGCCTCGTCAACCAGCGTCATCTCGGTCGCGCTCATGGAGTGCATCGCCGAAGCCGACTTTCCGGCAGGGGCCGTCAACCTCGTGACAGGTCCGGGAGCGGAGGTCGGGGACGAAGTGGCGGGTCACCCATTGGTCGACGGGGTTGGTTTTGTCGGATCGACTGAGACCGGAGCCTCTGTGGCGCGGCGGGCGGCCGGCAAACACGTGATGCTCGAGCTCGGCGGCAACGGCCCGATGGTGATCTTCGCCGACGCGAACGTCACTCGAGCCGTCGAGGGGGCGATAGTCGGCTGCTACCTGTGCGCAGGCCAGAGCTGCACCGCGGGCGAGCGGATCCTGGTCGAAGAGCCGATCCACGACGAGTTCGTGGCGCGCCTCGAGGAGGCGACCCGCGCGCTCCGCCTCGGCGACCCCTTCGCGGCCGATACGACGCTCGGGCCGCTCAACAACGAAGGCGTCGCAACGAAGATGGACGAGCACGTCGCGGACGCCCTGGACGGCGGCGCGAAGCTGGTCCTGGGCGGCAAGCGGGCCGACGGGTTTCCAACCCGGCTCTATTACCCCGCCACCATCCTGGACGGCGTCGTACCGACGATGCGCGTGAGCAGGGAGGAGACGTTCGGCCCCATCGCGCCGATCATCAAGTTCAACGACGAGAAGCAGGCGCTGGCGATTGCGAACGACTCT
This sequence comes from Candidatus Limnocylindria bacterium, assembly GCA_035535675.1. Lineage (GTDB taxonomy): Bacteria > Chloroflexota > Dormibacteria > Dormibacterales > Dormibacteraceae > Palsa-872. Next base: position 8,859 of record DATLPO010000112.1, on the reverse strand, counting down.
CCGTACGGCCTCCTGGGAGCTGTTTACACGCGTGATCTTTCTCGCGCCCTTCGCTTCGCCGACGGGCTCGAGATGGGCTGGGTCAACATCAACGAGTCGACCAACTATTGGGAGGCGCACCTGCCGTTTGGCGGCCGCGCCGGCAAGCACAGCGGCATCGGGCGCGTAGGAGGCCGTTTCGCGCTGGAGCAGATGACCGACCTGAAGACGATCGTGATCGAGGTCGATGGGGGGTAACGGGCCGCTCGAGGATCCGATTGCGGAAGCCGAGCGGATAGCGACGGCTGCTCGCGCTGCGGGGGTTGGCATCAAGCTGATGGGCGGCGCCGGCATCCACCTTCACTCGCCAAGCGCCCACCGGGCGCCGTTAAAGCGAAAGTACGGCGACCTCGACTATGCGATGCCAAAGCGCGACAGGAAGGCGGTCCTTGCCCTGTTTCCGGCGCTTGGCTACGAGGCGAACGAGCGGTTCAACCTCATGCAGGGCGACCGGCGGCTGTACTTCTTCGACAACGCGCACGGCCGCCAGGTCGACGTGTTCATCGATTCGATAAGGATGTCGCACGTCATCGACCTGCGAGGAAGGCTCGACCACGAAGGTCCGTGCGCAACACCCTCCGACCTACTCCTGAGCAAGCTGCAGATCTACGAGTTGAACCGCAAGGACCTTGTCGACCTGACCGCGCTGCTGCTCGACCATCCTGTCGGGGGTGGCAGCGACGAGGCGATCGATCCCCACTACATCGCTCGCCTGACAGCCGAAGACTGGGGCTTCTACAGGACTCTGCAGGTGAACAGCGAGAAGCTTGAAGCGACCCTCGATGAGCTGGACGTCGACCGCGACCTGGTCCGGTCCAGGCTGGCCGAGATATGGGGCGTTGTCGAAGCGAAGGCCAAGCCACTGAAATGGCGACTCCGCGCCCAGGTTGGCGATCGCGTCAAGTGGTACGAGTTGCCGGAAGAGGTTCGTTCGCCCTACCAGCCGGATGAGTAACCTCCCAAGCCACGCTCGCGCCGTCGTGATCGGGTGCGGGATTGTCGGTAACAGCGTCGCCTATCACCTCGGCCGGTTGGGGTGGGGCGACATCGTCCTGCTGGACAAGGGACCGCTGCCCAACCCTGGTGGATCGACGGGCCACGCATCGAATTTCATCTACCTGGTCGACCATTCGAAGGAGATGACGGCTCTGACACTGGACAGCTTGAATCAATACAAGGAGATGGGGGTCTTCACTCAATCCGGCGGCATCGAGGTGGCGCGAACCAAAGAGCGCATGCAAGAGCTGACACGCCGCATGGTCTCGGCGCGCTCCTGGGGGATCGAGCCCGTGTCGCTTGTAACGCCTGCCGAGGTCAAGCGTCTTGTGCCCTACATCGACGAGTCGATAATCCTCGGCGGCTTCTATACGCCGGGGGTAGGCGTCGTGGACTCCCTCCGCGCGGGAACGATCATGCGCGAGCGCGGCCAAGCAGCAGGCGCGCTGACAGTCGCCGCCAAGACCGAGGTGCTCGCCATCGACGTCGAGCACGGTCGGGTTCGCCGCGTGCGCACGACCGAAGGGGACATCGAGGCGGAAACGATAGTCATCACATGTGGCGTGTGGAGCCCGCGGATCGGCCGCATGGCAGGGACTCACATCCCGCTCACGCCGGCGGTGCACCAGATGATCGACGTCGGCCCGGTGCCACGGTTCGCCGGAGCCAAAAGCGATATCGAGTTTCCGATCGTGCGTGACATGGACACCAACATGTACGAGCGCCAGGCAGGCGGAGATCTCGAGATCGGGTCATACGCTCACCGGCCGATCCTCTATGACCCCGAGGACATCCCAGCGCTCGAGCAGGCGGCGCTTTCGCCCACTGAGTTTCCTTTCACCCAGTCCGACTTCGAGCTGCAGATGCAGCACGCGCTGGAGCTGATGCCGGAGATCGTCGGCGACGAGAAGGTTGGTGTGAAATACGCCATCAACGGCATCCTCTCCCTCACCCCTGACGGCATGCCCATCCTTGGTGAGTCGCCTGACGTGAAAGGGCTGTGGGCGGCCGCCGCGGTCTGGGTCAAGGAAGGCCCCGGCACGGGCAAGGCGATCGCGGAGTGGATGGTGCATGGCGAGTCGGAGATCGACCTCCACTCCTCCGACATCGCGCGGTTTCACGAACATCAAAAGACTCGCGCGCACGTGCGGGCGCGCGCGGCCGAGGGATTCAACAAAACGTACGGCATCGTGCACCCCAGTGAACAGTGGGCATCCAACCGCAAAGTGCGCCTATCGCCCTTTTACGAGCGGGAGCGAGAGCTTGGCGCAACGTTCTTCGAAGCCGCAGGTTGGGAGCGCCCTCAGTGGTACGAGTCAAACGCGCCACTCATGGTGGAGTTCGGCGAGCGGGTGACCCGCCGCAGCGCGGAGTGGGAGTCCCGCTGGTGGTCGCCGATCATCAATGCCGAGCACCTTGCGATGCGCGAGCGCGCAGGCATCTTCGACCTCTCCGCCTTCACGATCTTCGACATCATTGGTCCCGGCGCCTTGCAGTCGGTGCAATGCGTTGCCCTGCGCCAGATGGACGTGCCAGTCGGGCGCGTCGTTTACACCCCGGTGCTGAGCCATAACGGTGGGTTCAAGTCAGACCTGACGATCATGCGTCTCAGCGAGGAGCGCTTCCGGGTGGTGACAGGAGGGGCCTCCGGAATGTCCGACCGCAAATGGTTCGCCGACCACCTGCCCGCAGACGGCACTGCGCAGCTTTCCGACTTGACGTCGACAATGACCACGATTGGCCTGTGGGGCCCGCGAGCACGGGACATCCTCGCGTTGGTGACCTCAGACGACATCTCTAACGAGGGATTCAAGTTCGGTACCTGCTGCACCATCGAGGCGGGCACCCTGCGCGTGCTGGCCTCGCGCATCTCCTACGTCGGCGACCTCGGCTGGGAGCTGTACATCCCGATGGACCAGGGGCTCAAGCTCTGGGACGCCTTGTGGGAGGCGGGCAAGGCGCACGGCCTGGCGCCGTGTGGCATCGGGGTGTATGGCACGACAGGTCGACTGGAGAAGTGCTATCGAGCGCATGGCAACGAGCTGGAGACCGAATACAACGTCGTCGAGGCCGGCATGACCGCGCCTCGCGTGAAGGAAGAGGACTTCGTCGGCAAGCAGGCGCACCTGCGCCACCGCGACGAGGAGCCCGCGTCGATCATGTGCACGCTCACTGTGGACGACCACACGTCCAAGAGCGGTGAGAAGCGATACATGCTGGGTCGCGAGCCGATCCTCACGCGAGATGGTGCGCGAATCGTCGACCGCCGCGGGCGCGGCTCCTATGTGACCAGCGCCGGCGCTGGGCCGTCGATCGGCAAGCACATCCTTATGGCTTATCTCCCGCCCGAGCACGCAGTGGCGGGCGCCCCGCTCGCTGTCGAGTACATGGGCGAACGGTACCCGGTGATAGTTGCAGTCGCCGGTCCGACGCCGGTATTCGACCCAGAGAACTTGCGCATCCGATCGTGACGCTGCGCTCTACGTCATGACTCTCCGCATCCTGGTCTGCGCCAAACGAGTGCCGCTGACCGGAGGGAGGATGGTCCTCACCGGCGACGGAAAGGCGCTGGAAACGCGACACCTCGGTTTCACCATCAGCCCGCACGAGGAATGCGGCGTCGAGGAGGCTGTCCGCCTCGTCGAGGCGAACGGCGGCGAGTCGGTTGTCCTCACACTGGGCCCGCCTGAGGCGGCCGAGCAGCTGCGTGACGCGATGGCGATCGGGATCGACCGCGCGATCCACCTGCAAACCGATGGTTCGAGTGCCGAGTGGGACCCCGAGGCGACAGCGAACGCGATATTGGACGCCGTTCGGATTGACGAGTCCGCAGCAGGTCCCTTCGACCTAGTTTTGTTCGGCAACGAGTCGGCCGACTCCGGCGGGTTCCAGGTCGGCGCGCGCGTCGCTCACACGCTGGGCCGGCCGCTTGTCACGGGGGTCAAGCGGGTGACCCTCGACGGCGCATCGGTCCGCTGCGAACAGGAGGTCGAAGGAGGCAGGGACGTTTACGTGGTGCCGCTGCCCTCGGTGCTGACCGTCAAAGAAGGGTTGAACCTACCCCGCTACCCGTCGGTGCCGGGGCGGATGCGTGCTGCAAGGAAGCCTGTGACCATATCGACCCCGTCGAGGCCGGCGTCGCGCCTGGAGCTGTTGCGGTTGGTGGTGCCAGAGGGACAGGGCAAGCGCGCCGAGGTGCTCGGCAACGGCCCGGCGGCGGCTCCCGCCGTGGTGGAGACCCTTCAAAAGCTGGGAGTCTTGTAGTTGGTCCTGGTCCTCGTCGAGCACGCCGGGGGGGTGGCCACCGATCCATCCTTGCAATCCCTGACGCTGGCGCGCTCCCTGGCCGGCCGCGAGCCGGTCCAGGCACTGCTGATCGGAGGCGAGGCACCCGCTGTTGCGGCCACGCTCGGCTCCCATGGAGTGACCGTGGCCCACATCGCAAACCACGCAGGACTTGAGACCTTCGCCCCAGACGCGTGGGCTTCAACGCTCGATGAGCTGGCGGTGCGGCTGCCCGCGGGCGCTGTGGTCGCTCCGGGCACCGAGCGCGGCAACGAGGTGATGGCGCGGCTGGCCGCACGAACAGGGCTCCCGCTGGCTGTGAACTGCATCGCAGTGACGGCCGGCCCTCCGGTGACCCTCACGCGCTTGCGCTGGGGTGGCAGCCTCTTCGAGGAGGCGCGACTCGTCAGCCCGCGCCCACTTTTGACCGTCGCGCCGCACACGGTCGCGGTTGAGGCGGCTTCCACGTCCAACGAGGTGGAGGTCAAGCCATTCACGCCGGCTCTCGACGGCGCCGACCTAGTGGTGCGCGTCGCCGAGCACATCGGCGCCAGTGGGGGCGGCATCTCGCTGACCGAGGCCAAGGTCGTCGTGAGCGGAGGTCGCGGTGTCGGATCTAAGGAAGGCTTCGCCATCATCGAGGAGCTCGCAGGTTTGCTCGGCGCCGCTGTCGGCTGCTCACGCGCTGTGACGAGCGCAGGTTGGCGACCCCACACCGACCAGGTTGGCCAGACGGGGACCAAGATCGCACCCGACATCTACATCGCCTGCGGTATCAGCGGCGCGACCCAACACATGGCCGGCTGCAAGGGCGCGAAGAAGATCCTCGCCATCAACGCCGACGGCGAGGCGCCAATCATGCTGAGCGCGGACTACGCAGTCATCGGCGACCTGAAGGAGATAGTGCCTGCGATCTCGGCCGAGATACGGAAACGCCAATGATTCCCGTCTCACTGATCGCGCTGGCTGCTGCACTTCTTGTTTCCGGCGCTCTCTTTGGGCGCCGCGCTGTGTTGCTCTACCGCCTCATCCGGATGGGCCAGCCGGTTGCTCGCTTCGATGATCTTCCGAGCCGGGTGCGCGCGGAGGCGGTGGTGGTCGTCGGCCAGAGCAAGCTGCTGCAGGTCCTCGTCCCGGGGCTCATGCACGCGGCGATCTTCTGGGGTTTCATGGTCCTGCTCCCGACGATCCTCATCGCGATGATCGGCGCCGTCGATCCTCACGCAACGCTGCCATGGCTCGGCGCCCAGGGCTGGTATGCCTTGATGGTCGACCTCTTCGCCATCCTGGTGCTCGCCGGCGTGATCGCCGCTTTCGTGATCCGCAAGGTGCAGCGGCCCGGCCGTTTCGCAGGCAGCCACCTCGGCGAAGCCGACCTGATCCTGGCGCTGATCGCAGCGATCGTCACCACCCTGTTTTTGTGGCACGCATCCCAAATTGCTCTAGGGCTCAACGATTACCCGGCCGGCTGGGCGCCTATCTCAGGTCTGCTGGCCGGCGCTCTGCATCCAGGCTGGACACCGGTCCTCGAACGCACCGCGGTGTGGACGCACGTCCTCATCATCCTTGCGTTCCTCGTCTACCTTCCGTACTCCAAGCACCTGCATATCTTTCTGGCGGCGGTGAACGTTTTCTTCGGACGCACGCGCGCGCGAGGGCGCCTCGAGCCGATCGAGTTCGAGAAAGAGGGTATGGCCGAGGAAGATGTCAGGTTCGGTACCGCCACAGTCAAGGACATGACCTGGAAGCAGGTCGTCGACACGATGTCCTGCACGGAATGTGGCAGGTGCCAGGACGTCTGCCCCGCTTACGCGACGGGCAAAGCCCTCTCCCCGAAGCTCTTGATCATGTCCTTGCGGGATCAGGTTCTTGCCGAAGGCCCCAAGGTGCTTGCCGCGCGGGACAGGGGCGAGACGTACAAGCCTCCGCCGCTCGTCCCGAACGCTGTAACCGACGACGTTGTGTGGGACTGCGTGACTTGCGGCGCATGCCAGCGGGAGTGCCCCGTCGGCATCGAGCACATCGACCATATCGTCGACCTGCGGCGCAACCTGGTCATGGTCGAGTCGCGTTTTCCGGCGGAGGCGGCGCCGATGCTGCGGGACGTGGATCGCGCCAGCAACCCCTGGGGCAAGCCCCAAGCTGACCGCACGCGGTGGGCCGACGGGCTCGGCCTCCACGTGCTCCAGCCTGGTGAGGAGCCTCCCGACATTCTGTTCTGGGTCGGCTGCGCGCCGGCTTACGACGAGCGAGCGCGGCAGGGTGCAATCTCGACTGCGAAGCTGATGAAGTCCGCTGGCGTCGACTTCGCGATCCTGGGCCCACGCGAGTCGTGCACAGGCGACCCGGCGCGACGCATGGGCGACGAATACACGTTCCAGCGGCTCGCTAAGGAGAACGTCGGCACTCTCAACTCGTCGCGAGTGAGAAGGATTGTGACCACCTGTCCGCACTGCTTCAACACTCTGTCTAACGAGTACCCGGACTTCGGCGGCACCTACGAAGTGGTCCACCACACAACGTTCCTGGCGGAGCTGATGCGCGAGGGCCGTATCAAGCCACTGGCGGGGGACAAGGCGATCACGTACCACGACTCGTGCTACCTCGCGCGCCACAACGACGTCATCGCTGAGCCTCGCGAGCTGGTGGCTGCCGCGGGCAGGCCTGTCGAGATGGCCCGGAGCGGAAAGCGGACGTTCTGCTGCGGCGCGGGGGGCGCAAGGATGTGGATGGAGGAGAATCGCGGGCGGCCGATCAACCAGGAACGCGTTCGCGAAGCCGCGGCGACCGGCGCGCAGACGCTCGCGGTGGCGTGCCCGTTCTGCACAGTGATGCTCGATGATGGCGTGCGCGAGACCGGCGCGAAGATTCAGGTCGTCGACCTGGCGACACTGTTGTCACAAGCCGTGGAGCGGCGGAAAGCCTGGGAGGCCCGCAGCACCACCGAGCAGGTCTAGCTCAGAAGGCGAAGCACTCCATCAGGTTTCCGATCTGGGCCATCCCATCCCTGGGCGGCGCCGCCGGGCCCGTCGCTTGGCCGCCAGAAGCTTCGTTGTTCCGACCGCCGGGCGTTGACGAGTCGAACCGGTGGTTGACCGAAGCCAGAGTGGGCAGTCCAAACGCTGCCTCGATGAACTTCAGGATGGAGGTGTGCTCGTACAGCGCCGGCTCTAGATGGCCGGGCCTGGCGAAGGGCGAGATGACCCACGTCGGAACCCGGATTCCCATCCCGTACGAATCGACCTGCGGAGGCGGCACGTGGTCGAAGAAGCCGCCCCCCTCGTCGTACGTATGGATGTACGCGGAGCTCGCCCACGCTGACGATTGCCGCAGCGCATTGATGAGCTCCTTTTGAAGCGCCATACCGACTGATACGTCAGCCGGTGGGTGCTCATCGAGGTGCATCGAATAACTTGAAATGATGAACGACACCTGAGGCAGGCGGTTCTGCTGCAGGTCTTTCAGATAGTCGTCCTTGCCGGCCACGGTTCGTGGGTCGTGGGCCCACCTCTTCCAGAAGACGAAGACATTGTCGGACTCGCCTGTGGTCACGTCGTCGGAACCGATGTTGTAGATCTTCCAGCTAACGCCGGCCGCCTCGAGCAGGTCGAGGATGATCGGGTAGTCAAAGACTCCGTACCCGAAAACGTTGTTGTTGGTGATGCCGCCTGAGGTGCCTGCGGCCAAATAGAAGCGATTTGGATAAGTGGGGCCGAGGAACGAACAGAAATAGTTGACGCAGAGGGTGGACGACTCGAACAGGCTGTAATAGAACGGCAGCTCGGCCGCGGTGTAATAGCCCAGGGCGATGCGCCCGTCGTTGGCGAAGAATCCATCCATCGCCCCGCCGTTGAGCTCACGGTGTGTGTCCTCCCACGAGTGACCGATGTCCCCTGTGGTGAGGCTCGTGAGGTGATACGGCTTGACAAATGCGCCATAGCCGTCGGGCTGTTTGAAGCCTGCAGGTATCCCGTAACGCCCGACGAAAGGAGCGTATCCGTAGTAATGGTCGAAGGACCGGTTCTCCTGAACGTTGACGATCACGTGCCTGATTGGGGTCTTTGGCAGCGCGCCGGTCGGCGAAATCGATGGGGTCGGCGAGCCCGATGAGGTGGTTGAAGGCCCGCATCCCACAAGTGCCGCGAGGCCAATTGTGGCGGCCCCTTTGAGGAAGTCGCGGCGCCTGATCGGGTCTGTCAGCAAGCCAGGACCCTAGGAAAGGCCGACAATCTCTCCCTTGTCGTTTATATCGATGCGGATCGCATTCGGGCTGGAGGGTAGCCCCGGCATCGTGCGCATCTCGCCGCAGATCGGGTAGACGAAGCCGGCGCCAACCGAAGCGCGGACCTCTCGCACCGGAAGCTTCCAACCTGTCGGTGCACCCTTGAGCTTTGGATCGGACGAGATCGACAGGTGTGTCTTCGCGATGCATACGCTCAGCCTGCCGAATCCATTGCGCTCGAACGAGTCGAGCTGTTCGGCCGCCGGCGGGTAGTACTCGACGCCATCGGCGCCGTAGACCTTGGTGGCGACCGTCTC
>DATLPO010000111.1:0-4280 GCA_035535675.1 Candidatus Limnocylindria bacterium | reverse complement strand
TGATCGCCTGCTGGATGTCCAGCGCGCACTCGACGCCATGGCGGCTTGACCCGAAGCTCACCATGAGGCCGTCGCCAAGGCCCTTGATCCGCCGGCCTGCGTGCTCGGCAACCTGCTCGTCGATGATCGTTTCGTAGGCCTTCATGATCTCGTGGGATTCAGTGAAGCCCCTTGTCGACAGGAGGTTGGTCGACCCCTCCATGTCGGTGAACATGATGGTGACCGTGCCTTCGGTCTGTCCGACTGAAAGGCTGCCGATGATCGTTTCCGGCGTCAGCGGCTGCGCCGCGTTCACCTGCTGGCCGAGCCCTTCGGCGACTGACTTCAAGAGAACCGGGCCGGCGCGGAATCCAGCCTCCCCCTGCGGGTACCGCACCACCTGGAGCAAGCCGGCCTCGACCGCCTGCCTGAGCTCGCGCCCAGCGGACTCCTTGCTGATGTGGTTCGGGCCTGCATAATCGCTCGCTTTCAGCTCGGCGCCTTCGAACGCCTGGGTGATGGCAGGAGCGAGGCGGAGGTTGAGGCCCTTGCGCGTGATGAGGCTCTCGATCACCGCCTGGATCCGGCGCGTGGCACCCACGGGAACAGTTCCCTCGCCGTGGATGGTGGGCAGCACGCCTGCGTGCATGAACCCGCCTGACGCGGCAGCAGCCATCTGGCCCAGCGCCGTGGTGGCACGCGCCATTGCGGTGGCGGCCTGGAGGGCCTGCGCTGCCGACTCCCCAGAGCTCATCGCCGGGCCGGGCGCAGGCTGTTGTACCTGCGGCGCAGCTGCAAAGAGTGGAGCTGGCGCGGGCGGGGCGGCCGGCGCTCGCGGCTCGCCAACCGACGGAGGGGGCGCGGGGGCTGCGAAGATAGGTGGTGCGGGCTCCGCCTCATAGACGGGCTGGGGCGCCTGCGCCGCGGGCGCAGCTGCCTGGAGGTCGGCGACAGCCGACCGAGCGGCGTCGATAAGCTTTCGCATCTCCTCTTGCATCTCAGGCGTCGAAGCCATCGTGTTCGCCGGCGACGAAGGAGTCGACTGCACGGCATGCTGTTGCTGCTGCTTGGAGTCGCCGGGGCGGTCGGAGCTGAACGGAACCACCACCACCTGGCGGACCACGTTTTCGCCGCCACCACGCTGCCCGCTCATGAGCGGGTCCTTGACCACCGGCATCATGCTGTCCGACCCGGCCGGGACGAAGCGAGACTTGACAGGGTCGAACAGGTCCTGGTCGACCTGGACCCCGTAGAAGGCAGCTTTGTCGAGCGAGGTCGGAACGTAGCCAGTCGCGTTGTACTCGAGCCGGAGGTCGGCGCCCATGCCGAGCAGGAAGATGTCGCGCAGGATCGCGCCGTTGGAGTCGTAGCCGACGACCTCGGCGATCTGGGCGACCTTGCGGCGCCCATCCGGCATACGGGCCTGGTGGACGATGAGGTTGACAGCAGAAGCGATCTGGGCGCGCACCGCCTCGAACGGTATGTCGATCGACGCCATCATCACCATCGTCTCGAGGCGGGACAGGGCATCGCGCGCCGAGTTCGAGTGGATGGTCGACATGCTTCCGTCATGGCCGGTGTTCATCGCCTGGAGCATGTCGAGGGCTTCCGCGCCACGTACCTCTCCGACGAGGATTCGGTCAGGCCTCATCCGGAGGCTGTTGCGAAGCAGCTGGCGGATGGTGAGCTCGCCCTTGCCCTCCACGTTGGCTGGGCGGTGCTCGAGGGCGATCACGTGAGGGTGGTCGATCTGCAGCTCGGCGGCGTCCTCGATCGTGATCACGCGCTGGTTGTGAGGGATGAAACGCGCCACCACGTTTAGCGTCGTTGTCTTTCCAGAACCGGTGCCTCCGGAGACCAGGATGTTCATGCGGCCCAGCACGGCAGCTTTGAGGAACTCGGCCATTGCCGGGCTGAGGCTTCCCTCGCGCGTCAGGTCGTCGATTCCGAGGACTGCGTCCTTGAATTTCCGGATCGTGAGCGCCGCGCCGTGGATGGCGGCGGGCCTGATGATCGCGTTCACGCGGCTGCCGTCGGGGAGACGCGCGTCAACCATCGGGTTGAGGCCGTCGATGTGCCGGCCCGTGGTCGCGACCATGCGGCGGATCGTCTCGAGGAGCTGGTTCTCGTCCTCGAACTTGATGTCTGCCTTGGTCAGAACGCCGCGCCGTTCGATGAAGACCTGGTCGGGACCGTTGACCATGATCTCGCTTACGGAGCGGTCATGAAGCAGGCTGTCGAGCGGGCCGTATCCGACCGCGGCGCGCAGGATGATGTCGGCGAGCGCGGACTTTTCTACCGAGCTCAGGTTGATGCCGTCTTCGGCGAGGAACCTGTCGAGGTGGGTGCGAACCGCTCGCGAGAACGCGAGGGTGTCGCCAGTCGTCAGGCCAACGTCTCTGATCAAAGCCAGACGATCGCGAAAATCGTTGGCGAGCTTGTTCAGGTCGCGACCAGATCGTGCTGCTGCCTCGACGATGTCGGATCGCCTGCGGTGAGGTTGAGCCGAGTCTGTGGTGGTGGCCCATAGGTCGACGAACTGCATCTCCAGAAGCGCCGGAGAGGCGGCAACCGCTGGGATCACCCGCTGGCGCTCGGTCAGCCTGATCTTGATCGCAAGACCTGCCCCGTCTGGCGGCTGGCCCGCGTCCATGTATGCAGCGATCCACTCACCGTCGCGGAAACGGAGGATCGCCTTGCGGGCCTGGCTCTTCTCACCGGGGTCGGCCTCGAGATCGGGGTCGTCGACCGACCCGAAGACCACGTACTTGATGTCGCGAACGGGGATCCAGCGTGCGCGGTCGAGATCCGGCGGCGTGTAGATCGGAAAACCTTCGGTCGAGAGCGCGCGTGCATCGGACTCACCGCGCTCGAGGCCGCCATCGAGACGGTGGACCGCAACCTGGCGGCGCGTTGTCTTGACGGAGCTCGGCTCGGGTGCGCGCGCTGTTGACAAGGCGAGCGGCGCTTCACCTGTCGGACCTTCGGGGGATGAAATGGGTTCGGGGTCGCTCATAGCAAAGCACCCGCAAGGGTCACTCGAGTCGATGCTAGCATCGGGCCCCTTCGCTCCAGCACGTTTAGCGTGTTCGTCCTCCCCGAGCTTCAGGCGCCCTTCTGCGGTCGACGACCCATCTCGATCCTGGCATCCTCTTGGCTACGCCCTTGACCTCGGCCGCGCGTGAGGCGAGGGCCGCCGCGCTCTCGTAGCTCCCGGGTTCCGCAAGAACGATGCCGATCGAGACCGACAGCAGTCCAGTCTTGAGCTTGGCCCCTGTGCGGTCTTCGTACTCGATCCAGCCGCGCTCCCTGTCGACCTCGTCGTACAGGTCGGGCACCGCCTCGTCGAAACGCTTGGTGATCTCCGCGGCCACCGTTTCGGCCAATGCCGGCTCAGTCAGGATCACGAAGTCATCGCCGCCGACATGGCCGCCGAAATGGTGCTGCGAGAAGTGCGTCTCCAACACCTCGAGAATGATCGTGCCCAGGGTTTTGATCACGTCATCGCCCCGAAGGAATCCGTAATGGTCGTTGTAGCTCTTGAAGGTGTCGATGTCCGGGTACAGGACGGCGAAGCGCTCGTTCGCCTTGAGGCGCTGATTGATCTCGCGAAGGATGTCTGTGTTTCCGCTCATTCCAGTCAGCGGATTCAGGTCTCGCGTGTTCGTCGAGCGACTGATGACCGCCCTCAGACGCGCGATGAGCTCCTCAGGGATGAAAGGCTTGGTGACGTAGTCGTCAGCGCCCGCGAGCAGGTGCTCGACCTTGTCCTTGAGCGAGCTGCGAACCGTGAGAAAGACGACGGGGATCAACCGCGTTCGGAAATCCTTGCGGATCTCGGCCAGGATCTGGTCGCCTGTCGTCGAGCCGAGCATGAGGTCGAGCAGGATGATGTCGGGTCGCCAGTCGACAGCCGCTTCATGAGCCGCCTCGCCATCGCCAATCGTCACGCACTCAAAGCCGGCACGCTCGAGCACGCGTTTGACAAGCCGCAGCATCTGGTCGTCGTCGTCGACCACGAGCACGAGTTCGCGTGCAGTACCCGGGCCGACGGTGCCTGCCGCCATCCTGGCGGACCCAGGCCTTCGTGTGATTGTCACGGCGGGCTCGCGGGAGCCTCCGAGTCGGAAGCGGGAACGGGCGGGCGTCGCAGTTTTTCGGTCAGCGCAATCGCGCGCTCCGCGGCAACGCGTATCTCCTGGATGTCTGTGCGCACCGCCTCGGGATCGCCCGCCTCCTCAGCGATGAGCTCGCAGTAGTTCACGATCACCGCCAGCAGGTTGCGAAAATCGTGAATGAGG
>DATLPO010000110.1:0-36658 GCA_035535675.1 Candidatus Limnocylindria bacterium | reverse complement strand
CAACGACCCGAACCGGGTGAACGTGGCCATATCGCGAGCCAAGAAGCTGCTCGTGATCGTCGGCGACTCCAAGACGGTGATCGGCGGCGCGCCGGAGTTGTTCGGGCCACTCTTCGAGCACGCCAAGCAGGAGGGCCTTGTGGCAGGCGTCGGCGCTGTGGTCACCGCCTGCCAGCGAGTCGGAATCCGTTCCCAGGTTCAGCGCCTGTCGAGGCCTCACCGGGGTGAGCGGCGGGCGCGCCGGCGCCGTCGTGGCCAGCGGACCGGTGACGTTGCGACCAACGGCGAGGCACTGACGGGCGAGCACTCTGATCTCGAGCCCGCCATCATCGACGGCGACGGCCAGCTCACTTCCAATGGCGATTTCGAGACCACAGTGCCCACTTCATCGGTGGAAGCAGATTTGGCGCCACGCGTGACGACTCCCCTCGACCCTCCTACGGAGACCGATCCGCCGCTTTAAGCTTCGCACTGACGAAGTGACCGATCAGTGCGTGTTCTGCGAGATCCTGCGAGGTGATTCACCCGCGACATTCGTCCATCAAGACGACACCGTCGTCGCATTCATGGACATCCAGCCGATCACGCACGGCCACATTCTTGTCGTGCCGCGCGAACATGCGGTCCTGATGTCAGACCTCAACGAAACAGCCGCGATGCGCACCTTCAGAGTCGCGCGAAACCTCGCAGCCGCGGTGCGGCAAACGCTTGGTGCGGGCGGAGCAAACCTGTTCGTCGCCGATGGGGAGGTTGCTTTTCAAGACGTGCCTCACTTCCACGTGCACGTCATTCCTCGCTACCCGAACGATGGATTCGGACTTACTTTTCCGCGGAACTACACGGAGCCCAAGAGCAGGGCTGAGCTGGAGAGCATCGCGTCAGCGATCAAAGGCGCCGCCGGCTAGGCGGCGACCACCGTCACGTCGATCCTCCACAGCATCGCGTACATCGGGCAGGCCTTGCCTGGTGAGCAGTCGGCGCCCGCGGTGGCAGTGATCTGCGCCTCGCCTGGCGCAAGGGCCTGGAACGCTGCGAGGGTGACGCCGCGGGCTGCGGTGGCAGCAGGGTTCACCATCGGGGCCAGCACCGATGCGTCGCTCGACCGCACTCCACTCCAGGGCGTCATGCCCTGATTGGCGTGAAGCACGACCTCGAGCTTCTGGCCGACCTTCAGGACCGCGGTGGTCGACTTTTCGCTGACTGCGAGATCGAACCCCAACCCCGGTTCAGTCGTGGGGCTTGGAGCCGGGACGGCGCCTTCAACGTAGTGCGGGCCACATGCGCTCAGAGCAAGCGCCACCAGGGCCACCATGAAAACAGTCCTCATCTCAAGACGTAACGCAACCGGCCTGATCCGCGTAACACACCTGTGGCGATAACATCCGCACCTCTATGCCCATGAACCTTGTCAGAAAGCTGAGCCTGTTGGCCGCCTCAATCTTCGTCGCGACCTCCTGCGCCAGTGGCAGTCCACCGGTCGCCGTCCAGACTCCGTCGCCAGTCGATGGGGCGCTCAGTCAGGGCCTCATCGCCTACGTTGCAGGCAACGGCGTCGGGGTCCTCGACCCGGCCACTGGGAAATCGACTGTAGTCGCGCCGCTGCCGGCGGGCGCTGCGTTCAGGGTTTCCGGCCCCGTGTGGGCGCCGGCGCCCGGGTTGTCCTACCCGGTCCTGTATTTCACGGTCCATGACGACAGGCCCGCCGAGGGCCGGACCAGCAGCGGCGTGGTCCCATATAACTGGCTGTTCCGGGTTGACCCGTTCGCCGGCACCATCGCTCCGGTGGCGGCCTCTCAGGACTTCCAGAGCGAAGGCCCCATCGGCCTCGCCGCGAACGGCCGCTACCTCGCGTTCACAGTTGGCTGCTGCTCGAGCTATGAGGTGGATGCCATCGACCTCACCAGCGCATCGGCTGCCGTCAAGGTGATTGCAAAGCCGCCATCGCAGACGGCTATGTTCGTCGAAGGTGCCGCCCCCGGCGACAGCGGACTGTTCGCTGTGCGCGCCTTCGGGACTGGCTTGTGGTACTGGCTGAACATGGAGGCAAAGGTCCTCCATGCGTTTCCATTGAAGCTGGGACCTGACGACGGTCCGGTCGCGGTCAGCCCCGACGGCACGATGGTCGCGGTGTCGCGGCCGGATCACGGTCCGGTGATCCAGAGCATCAACGTGACTGTGCCAGTCGCGTCCAGCAGCCCCGCCGCCGGCACGCCACCGCCGACAACACCCACTGCCACGCCGCCTCCCCCAACCAAGCCTCGCGCTCTCAATTCCAACTTGCCCCATGCCGACGGGCTTGCGTGGAGCCCTGATGCGTCCCTACTGGCGCTCGCCGTGTCAGGAAGGATCCAGATCTATAACCCGGCAGGCAAGGACAAAACGCCTCCGCTGAAGACGTATCTCTCAGGCGGCGTGAGCGGCCTGGACTGGTCGGGACCGATCCACGGCCAGAGCTTCGCCTCGGTAAAGCCCGCCGTCGCAGGCCCCCAAGTTGCAGTCGACGCACTGCTCAAGGCGACCAAGCTGCCTGCGGCTGCGGACACCGCTTCGGCTCGTCCGCTCACAAAGGTGTACGTGTGGCAGTACGACTCGAGCAAGACGTCGCCGATCGCAACGATCGAAGACGCGACGCAGACCGTGCTGCAGCAGTACCCACCCATGGGGGCGGTTGTCGTGTTCCACCACTGGGCGGCCACCGCCACGTGGGCGCTGTTGGGAGGCTGCTACCGCTACCGGGTCGTCATCAAAGGAAGCGTCCCTCCAACCACGTTCACTGTCGGGCTGGGCGCAACCACGCCGTGTTAGGTCCGGCGACAAACCGGACCGTTCCCCTCCCTGTTTGCGGGGAGGACGTCCGCGCCTTAGCGCGGACGGTTGGGGACAGGGCTCTACCTGCGCCAGTGTTGGCGCACGATTGATTCGTGGCTGACATCGACTTCCTGGCGCGTCACGCTGTCTCCAACCCAACCAAGGTCGCGGTGATCGCCGCCGAAAGATCCGTCAATTTCGAGACGCTCAACAGCAGAGCCAACAAAGCGGCCAATGTGTTCCGGAAGCTGGGTTGCGCGGTGCACGACAGGGTCGCGGTGATGTCTTTCAACTCCATCGAAGGTTTCGAAATCTCGAACGGTCTGCGCAAAGTGAGCCTGGTCGGCGTGCCTGTCAACTACCGGTTGCGCGGCTCCGAGGTCGCTTATGTCCTCAACGATTCAGGCGCAAAGGTGGTTGTGGCCGGCCCCGAGCTTGTCGACATAGTCGATGCCGCGGCAGCCGAGGCCGTGAACCATCCTCGTTTGATCGCGCTCGGCGAAGGCACGCCCAAGGGCTGGCTTTCTTACCAGGAGCTGATGGCAGGGGCGCAGGACCAACCGCCAGGCGGATCAGACGGAGGCGCGTTGGGCGCATCGATGATCTACACCTCGGGCACGACAGGGTACCCCAAGGGTGCATGGCGGCCGAACGGCGTGAACATCGAGAACGTTCTCCAGGTCATCTCGATCTTCGAGCTCAGCGAGACGGATGTTCACCTGATGTGCGGGCCGGGTTATCACAGCGCGGTCTCATTCTTCTCGGCTCTTCACCAGGTGCTCGGCGCCACCATCGTCGTGCAACCCAAGTTTCAGGCCGACGACGCGCTTGACCTCATCGCGCGACATCGCGTGACCACGGCGTTCATGGCCCCAACTCTGCTCCAGCGCCTGGTAGACGCGCAGGTTCGCAACCCGCGCGATGTCGCGTCGCTGAGAGCTCTCATCCTGGGCGCAGCGCCCTGCCCGCACGCCTTGAAGGTTCGGGCGCAAGCCGCGTTTGGACAGGTCCTCTGGGAGTTTTATGGCGCCACAGAGACGGGCATCAACACAGTGCTCCGGCCGGAGGACCAGCTGAGCAAGCCCGGGTCGTGTGGCATGGCAGTCCCCGGACAGGAGATCATGCTCACCGGCGCGGACGGCAAGGAAGTTGCTGATGGTGTGCCTGGCGAGTTCATGGTTCGGAACACGTGGCTGGCCGAGTACTACCAGCGTCCCGACGCCACAGGCAAGAGCATGCACGACGGTTTCTTCTCAGTTGGCGATGTCGCCTACCGGGACGGTGAGGGTTACTACTACATCTGCGACCGGCAGGTGGACATGATCATCTCCGGAGGCGTCAATATCTACCCGGCGGAGGTGGAGGCAGCTCTCCACGCACACCCCGCCGTCATCGATGTGGCAGTGATCGGAGTACCTGACGATCAGTGGGGCGAATCGGTCAAGGCGGTGGTGCAACTTCGCCCTGGTGCGGCGGCGACCGCAGCCGAGCTGATCTCGTTCGCTGCCGAAAGGCTCGCGGGCTACAAGAAGCCGCGCTCGGTCGACTTTGTCGATGAGCTGCCGCGCGATGCAGCAGGCAAGCTGCTCAAGCGAAAGATCAGGGAGCCTTACTGGGTCGGCAGCGGCCGGCGGATCTAGGGCATCCAGGTATCGCCCCTCACCTGTCCGTCCCGCTTCGCGGGAGGGACATTCTCCCCCCTGAAGGGCGGAGGTTAGGCCAGTAAGGCGCGCAGGTGCTGAAGCGAGCGGCTGATCGCTCCCAGAGGACGGTCTTCGGCTGACGGCAACCTCGTGTCCTGGTTGAGGGTGTACCAGCCGCGGTAGCCCGTCCGACGCAGCGCCTCGACGACGCGGTCGACGCTGGCGTCGCCAGTCCCCAGCGGCTTGTAAAGGTCTCGCGAGATCGCCTCAGCGTAGTCAAGGCCATATTCCCGCACCTGGAGTGCGAGGTTCGCGTCGATGTCGTTGAGGTGGACGTGCTGGATGCGTCCGGCGCCAAGCTCGAGGACCTCAACGGGATCCGCGCCCACCAGCACGAGGTGACCGGTGTCGAGGCATAGCCCTGCCTCGGTGCTGACGAGCAACCTCTCGATGTCAGCAGGTCCCTGGATCATGCTGCCGTATCTAGGCTGAACTGCAAGGCGGATCTTGTGCCTCGAGCAAACGTGTTGCACCGAGCCGATCAGGTGCAGCAGGTGCGCCCATCCCATGCTCGACAGAACGATGCCGTGGTCCGCACTGGCGGTCCGTGGAGGCATCGCCGACAGGACCATCGTCTCGGCGCCAAGGGCCGCCAGCCAGTTGGCCTGGCCGTCGAGGTGGGCGAGCTCAAGGCCGCCTATGTCGTGGTGGTGCAGAATGGCCTGCGCGGGACCCGCCACCACGCTGAGTCGGTGCCGCTTGAGCATCGGCCTCGCCTGGTCGCTCCGGTCGGGCAGGAAGCCTGCCGGTCCTGCATCGATCGCGCCTTCCCCAACAGCCGCGGCCTCCGACAGAACCCGGTCAGCGTCGAGCTGATGGCCCCACCCCGGCACTTCGCTCACGCCCCACGAAGAAGGTGACAGGGCGATTCGAGGCCCGGCCCGCTTACGTGACAAGCGTGGAAGCGCGCGCGCGATCACCGCGAGAGATTACCCGCTCTTGAAGAGGCGGCGGCCCGATTCGGACGGTGCCAGGCCGGCGAGCAAAGTTGCGATGAGGTTGGCCATACTGGACGCGCTTCCCTATATGCGCGAAATTGATCAGGAGCTCGACCTTCGCACCGCGACGATGGATGTTGCGGAGATCGTGGCCGAGCTCGAATCCGCACGAGACCCCGATGACCCGCGTGACCCGACAATGCTTCGTTTCTGGTGGGCGACGCGATCGCCCGATGAAACGCATGACCCGTTGATCGAACTTCACCGCGAGCTCAAAACGTGAGCGAGCCTTATGGCACCAGTGTGCTGCCCGGCCTTTACAAGGAGTGGGCTTCGACAGGAATGGTGGCGAACATCGGCACGCGCCTCGTCGAGGTCAAAGCGGGCAGCCTGATCCTCGAGGGAAATATGACGGCCGAGGCCCACGGCTTTCCGACCAGCCGCGGCCCGATCATTCATGGCGGCGCAATCGCGACACTGGCTGACGAGGCGCTCGCGTCGGCAGCTTTCACCCTTGCGGAAGAGGGCGAAACAACGACCACTGCGGATCTAAAGGTCGACTACTTCAGACCCTGCAAGCCAGGCCGGCTGACCGCGCGAGCTTCGGTCCGCCATCGCTCCCGGCGGCTGGCATTCTGCGAGGCACGGGTGGAGCAGGAAAGTGGCGAAGTGGTGGCCGAGGCGCGCGCCGTGATTGCCTACGTCAAGGCGTGAACGGGATCTAACCAGGCGCGACAGCAGGCAGAAGGATCATCGTCCACCGGACACCGCCGTCGTCGGTCGTCTCCACGAGTGGGCGGGTGCCGGCCATCGCTCCAAACCAGGCGTGATCTGAGTCGACGAATTGGAGCGAGCCTGGAAGCGGCGCTGGAACCCCGAGGTTCCTCGTCTCAGTCCACGTGACCCCGGCGTCGGAGCTTGTCGCCGCCGCGCCTGAGCCGATCCACCACCAATTGCTCGCATCGATGTAGCCGACCGCGCCGAAAGACGAAGGCGTAAAGATCGGGTTCCAGGAAATGCCGCCGTCGACAGAGCTCAGGTGAAACTGCTTGACAGGCGCGGTATCGACTAGAGGACCTGGATTGACACGCTCGATCGAGGAGTATCTATAAGGACCCACATCGGCGTAGACGTTGATGATGGGGCGGCCGCCGTCGTAGGTGCTGATCCTTAGCGGTGGATAGCCGAGAAGCACGCCGCCCACCCGCGCACGGCCGTTGCGCGATGCAACACCGACAACTGTCGTCACGACCCCAGCTCCCTGCGTTGGGTGGGCGGCCACGAAAAACTCTCCAGTGGAAATCAAACCTCCTTGCACAGAAGGCCAACCACCACGCGGCGCCGGCAGGGCAATTCGGACCCATGTGGAGCCACCGTCGTTGCTCTTGTACACGTATGCTCCCGTCGACTGGCTGTACAGCCATCCATCCCGAGGGTTGGCGAAGACGACGCGATAAGCCCAGTCGGAGTACACCACCGGGTTGCCCAAACCGGTCCAGGTCGTGCCGCCGTCCTCGGTTCGCAGCAGTGACTGGCCTTCGGTGGCACCCTGCACCAGCAGCCAGCCATGGCTGGCGTCGACAAAGTCGGCGGACCAGACATACCCGCCCCCAACCGTGAGCTCGTGCCTGCTCCAGGTGCCACCGCCATCGCCCGTCTGGTAGATGGCAGCTTGTGGGCCCAGCAGCACCAGGACGCCGCGAGACGGGTCGAAGAACCTGACGTATTCGCCGATTTGACCCGCCAACCCCGCAATCTGCCGCGTCCAGGTCTCACCGGCATCGGCGGTGCGCAAAACGGCGAAGTCATGAGGCGGCAGCTCCATGACCACCCATCCGACGCGCGGAGTGACGAAGTCGACGGCCGCCAGCTGGTATGAGATCGGCAGCTTTTCGGTTGGGGTTGACCGGTTCAAGTCGAACCAGGCGCCTGGATTCATATAGGCGATGCCCGCGACCGCGATTGTGAAGATCGACACCACGATGATGGTCACAGCGCGCGGGACGCGCGAGACGTTCGAAAGCGACGGGAGCTCGTCTTCAGATTCCATCGCCGCCTGCTGCCAGCTTAGCCCGCCTGCGAGGCGACGGCGATAGATTGTTTGGGCACATGATTCGACAGGCGGTCATCGATGACGCGGCGGCCATCGCGCGGGTCCACGTTGCCAGCTGGCGGTCGACGTATCGGACGCTGCTTCCCGACGATTTTCTGGAGTCCCTCACTGAAGCGGACTATGCCGATCGTTGGAGGCGCTTCATAGGTGGAGGATCAAGCCGCGTCTTCGTGGTCGAGGCCGACCATCCTGCCGAAGGCGCCCTTGTCGGGTTTGCGTCGGCGGGCCACGAGCGGGCTGGAGAGATCGGCTTCACGGGCGAGCTCTATGCCATTTACGTTTTGGACGCCTTTCACCGGCGCGGTTACGGACGCGAGCTGGTGCGCGCATGCGTCTCCGGCTTGCGAGATATGGGCCTGGAGGACATGATCATCTGGGTCCTGAGTGACAACCAGCCGGCGCGTCGCTTCTACGAGCGCCTCGGCGGCGCCTATGTCCGAGCTCAGCCCATCACAATCGGTTCGGCGACGCTGGAGGAGGTGTCGTACGGCTGGCCGCGTCTTGACGGAGTGCGCTACTGACGCGTAGGGGCTTCTGCCGTCCCGGCAGCAAAGCGGAGCCGATACCGAGCAAACAGACCGCCGTGATGGCAAGGAACGCCCACGTGGGGCTCACAGTGAACAGCGCACCACCCACGAGCGCGCCGACGATTTGAAAACCGAACTGCACTGTTTGAAACACACCCTGAGTGCGTGCCTGCTGGCCGGCCTGGGCCATCCGGCTCACCTCTGCGTTGAGGCTCGGGAAGCCGGAGATTGTGAAGATGCCCTCAATCAGCCCCAACCCGATGAGCCAGCCTACGGACGTCACGAAAGGGTAAATGGCGGCGAACACCGCCGAGCCCAGCAGCGCCACCACGATGAGGCGGCGCGACCCGACCCTGTCACCCAGGGCGCCGGCTCTCGCGCTCAACAGCGTCGCCGGCACGGCGAATGCCATGAATGAAAGTCCGACGGCAAACGTGCTGCCTCCTCTGAAGGTGATGTAGAGAGGCCAGATCGTGTCGAACGTTCCGATCATGTACGAGGTCCCAGCGCCAAGCATCAAGAGCGGCAAGAGCCTGCGAGCGATGGTGATTGCCCGGACCGGCGTCGTCTGTTCGGATGGCTCGACCCGCACGCTTGGCAGTGTCGCCAGCGCCACTGTCGCGAGCCCGCAAGCGATCGCGGAGATCGCGAAGACGGCGTCGAGATTGAACAGGGCGACGAAGCCGCCGATGACGGGTCCCAACAACATGCCCGCCATGTTGGTCGACTGCATGGTGCCGAACGCACGACCTCGCTGGTTGGACGGCGTCACCTCGGCAATCAGGCCGTTGGCCGCCGGCCAGAAAGCGCCCGCCGCCGCCCCGTGCACGAAGCGCAGGGCGATGAAGGCAGGGAGCGGTAGCGGCAGCAGATACACGAGGTAGAGGACGGCATAAGCCCCCATCGCCCCGACCATCACCGGCCTTGTGCCAAACCGATCGGCTGCCCAACCGGCCGGATAGCGGATTGCGGCGTTCGCCAGCAAGCCTGCCGCGAACACCGCTCCCACAAGCGCGGCCGAGCCGCCCTTGCGGCCGATGAAGATCGGCAGCAGCGGCAGGAAGAACCACAACCCGATCGCGGTCAGCAGATTGCCGGCATACAGGGTCCACAGAGTCCGCTTATTCACTCGCATCGGGAATACTGGCAGAGCAGTGGCTGCCATCAAGTTGAAAGACCTGCAGTGGGACGTCATTCCAGCGTCGCCGCATCCCGCCCACATGCACATGGCGCTTGACGAGGTGCTGCTCGGCAGGGTGATCGCCGGCGTGCGGCTTCCGCTGGTCCGATTCTGGGAGTGGATCGAGCCTGCGCTGGTCATCGGCTCGCACCAGTCGGTCGCCAACGAGGTCGACCTGGAGGCTGCGCGGCGCCTGGGATTCACTGTAACCCGACGGATGAGCGGCGGCGGCACAATGCTCTGCCAGCCTGCGCGCACCATCACCTACTCCCTTTACCTGCCAGGTTCCGTGGTCGAAGGGATTAGCTTCCGCCAGTCATACGCAGCGCTCGACGCTTGGGCCGTGCGCGCGTTCAACGCGCTTGGAGTGCCCGCAAGCTATCGCGAGATCAACGACATCATCTCCCCGCAGGGGAAGATCGCGGGGGCGGCGCAGGCGCGCCGGCGGGGCTTCATCCTCCACCACACGACGATCGCCCACTCGATGGACGTCGAGCTGCTGCCGCAGCTGATCCGCATCGGCCGCGAGCGGGTCTCGCAGCGCGGAGTGCGCAGCGCGGAAAAGGAGGTCTCGCCTCTTTCGCGGTTCACGACATTGAGCTGCGCCGAGACCACTCGACACCTGGAGAGATCCTTCAGCGAGGAGTACGACGCTAGCCCGAGCGAGCTCTCCACAGACGAGCTCAAGTCGGCCTACGAGCTCGTTGCGGAGAAGTACGGGACGGAGGCCTGGGTTACGCGGCTGCCCTAAGCCGAGCTCTCGCGCCAGCAACTAACCAGCTCTGGGCACTGGAGCACGTGCTCGCGGTAGTGATCGCTTAGCCAGCCGACAATGTCCTCAGGGCTGGTCGGGTACGGCTCTTGCCCGACGCCGTAGATGACAGGCGCTTTGCGCGACCAGTTTTCTGCTGGAAGGCGCTTGACGGCTTCGAGCACCGAGCTATGCAAAGCGGCCATCTCGGCACTGGCCCCGCGGCGCCCGCCGGCATTGAGACCGGCCTTCGCCTTCCTGGTCGTCTGCTCGTGCTCCTCGGGCGGATCCAGTGGCGCGACCTGAGCAAACGCGCCGGCGATGATCCCGTCGAGAATCCGGCTGTAGTGAACCAGGACCCAGTTCACGTGCACCTGAAGCCCGCCTAAGGCGTAATCGTCGCCGGGCTTCAGGTACGACAGGGCCTCGTCGGGGATCTCGCCTAGCGCCGACTCCCACTCCGCTCGCGCCTTCTCGAAGTCGGCCACGGCGGCGTCCTTCAGCATCGGGCAAACATACAGCGGAAAAGGCACCGACGTAGAGCCGACCACAAGGGACGGCGCGCCCTTAGCCGAAGGACAAGACGCTCAGCTCGAGTAGTTGTGCTGCTGCAGCCACGCAGTCGCGACTGCGTCGGCGTCCTTGTGCTGGTTTGCGACCTGGTCAACCATCGAGACAAGGTCCGCGGTGGTCAGCTTCGCGTCAATGCTGTTGAGCACCGCCTTGACGTTATCTGTGGCCACCGTCTGACGAACTATCGGCACGACGTTGTCGGCGGCGGTCATGTGCTTGTCATCCTCGAGCACCACCAGTCCCAATCCCTTGAGGTCGGCGTCCGTGGTGAACACGAGCCCGATCTGGATGCTGCCGTTCTTGAAGGCGGCACGAGTGAGTGATCCGTCGGTGTCGAGAGTCTTCACAGCTTTGAATGTGAGGCCGTAGACCGACTTGAGGCCAGGCAGGCAGAATTTATAGGTCGGACATTCGGGCCCGGCGCCAAACACGAGCTGGCTTGCGATGGCCGGCGTTATGTCAGACAGCTTCGCCAGCTTGTACTTGTCTGCGGTCGCTTGCGGCACTGCGAACGCATTGGCGTCAACTGCCGCAGCCGGGGTCAGCGCTACAAGGCCCGCCGGCTGTAGGTACGTGTTGAGCTTGGCGGTGGTCGCTGCAGGATCGCTTGTCGCCTCGCCGGCGCCTTTGTTGAAAAACTCGAGCTCGCTTGCAGCGTAGCCGGGGTAGAGGTCGACCTGGCCCGCCTTGATTGCAGTGGTCACGATCGGCCGCGTGCCGAGAAGCAGCTTGTAGTTGACCGTGTAGCCATCGTGGGCCAGCGCCTGCCCGTAGACCTGGGCCAGGATGCTGCTCTCCGGGAAGTTGAAGCCGGCGACAGTGACGGTGCCCTTAGAGGTTGTCCCCGGGGTCGTACCCCCACAGGACGCGACCACCATGAGCGCCGTAAGCGCCACGAGCAGGCGCCACGAGTTGGTTTTCAGGTTCATTTGAGTCTCTCCTTCCAGCCTGCCGGTATGCCGATGCAACCGCGGCCGAGCCTTGATTCTTCCATTTATGCGGTCTTGAATGTTGCGGCCTTGGAGCTGACCGGAGCATTCAGGAGCCTGATTCCCCGGGGCACCAGCACACGTTCCAGCCACGAGAGCGAGAGCTCGGTCGCCATTGCCAGCAGGGCGACAAGGAGGGCGCCGGCGAAGAGTTTCGTGAAGTCCTGCTGGGCGAGGCCGTCGATGATGTACCGACCAAAGCCTCCGCCGGAGATCAGGGCGGCGAGGGTCGCCGTCGCCACCACCTGGACCGCTGACGTGCGTACGCCGGCCATCACCAGAGGAACCGCCAGGGGTAACTCGACCCTTAGCACCTGCGTGAGCTCGCGGTAGCCCATTCCGCGCGCCGCGTCCTTGACATCGGCATCGACCTCACGCAGGGCAACGTAGCTGTTGGTGAGCATCGGCGGAATGGCGAGCGCGGTCAGCGAAAGCACTATCGGAAAGTCGCCAAGGCCGAAGACCTGGAAGGCGATGACAAGGATTCCGAACGACGGCAGTGCCCGGCCGACGTTAGAGACGTTGATCGCGAGGTTGCCGAAGCGGCCATAGTGGCCAAGCAATATCCCGATCGGCAGGGCGATGAGCGCGCCGATGGCGACCGATTCGGCCGAGAGTTGGATGTGTTCTACGAGACGCTGTGGGATTCCGTTGGCGCCGCTCCAGTGAGCCGGATCGGAAAGCCACTGCCACACGCCGCCCAGAAAGGCCACGGCTAAGTGTTCCTGGCCCAGGGAACGGCGAGGCGTTGTGCGCCGGCGAGCGTCACATCGGCGATAAGCGCAAGAGCTATCGAGAGCACCGTTGCGACAACCAATGGCGTGTGGAAGTTCTCGATGAAACCGCGCAGGATCAGCTGTCCAAGGCCGCCGAGTCCGATGAGCGCCGTGATTGTCACCAGGCCGATGGTGGTCACCGTCGCTATGCGAATGCCGGCAATAATGGCCGGCAGGGCGATCGGCAGCTCGATGCGGAGCAACCTGGCAAGCGGACGGTATCCCATCCCGTTCGCGGCGTCGATGACATCGGCCGGTACCCCTTCCAGGCCGACCATCACGTTGCGGACCAGGATGAGCACCGTATAGCCGATAAGCCCGACCTCGGCAGTGACTACAGTCAGCCCCGTGTAAGGAATCAGAAGCGAAAAGAGCGCGATCGATGGGATCGTGTAGAAGATCTCGGACACTGCGAGGACCGGGCTGCGCAAGACACCCCAGCGGTGAGCCGCGACGCCAAGCGGTAGGGACAGCGCAAGGCCGCCAACAATCGCGATTCCGGTCAGAGTGAGGTGCTCCTGGAGCGCGGCGACGAACAGCGGGATGTGAGTGGACAGCCAGTCCCAGTTGACCCAGGGATCGGCCACAAGGAATACCCCAGTTGGCATTCGATTACGGTAAACGACGCCGTGATCCGCCTGGAGAACGTCAACAAGGAGTTCGCCCGCGGGTCCAACGCGGTGCGTGACCTGACGCTCGACATTCCCAGCGGCGAGACCTGCGTCCTCATCGGGCCATCAGGCTGTGGCAAGACCACCACGCTCAGGATGATCAACAGGCTCATCGATCCCGACAGTGGACGAATCCTCATCGACGGGGAGGACACGAGCGGGGTCGACCCCGCGAGGCTGCGCCTCAGGATGGGCTATGTCATCCAGAACACAGGTCTTTTTCCGCATATGACGGTCGGCGACAACGTCGGCACGGTGCCTCGACTTTGGGACTGGGACAAGGCGAGGATCAAAGCGCGAGTGGAGGAGCTGCTCGAGCTCGTCGGTCTCGACTCTCGCGAATATCGCGACAGGTATCCGCACCAGCTCTCCGGAGGCCAGCGGCAGCGCGTCGGTTTTGCGCGGGCTCTGGGCGCCGATCCACCGATCCTGTTGATGGACGAGCCTTTCGGCGCCGTCGACCGCATAACGCGCGAGCGCCTGCAGCAGGAGTTCATACGCATCCAGCGTTCGATGCGCAAGACAGTCGTGTTCGTGACGCATGACATCGACGAGGCTGTGATGGTCGGGGACCGCATTTGCCTCCTGCAGATGCAAGCGCGCGTCGCCCAGTACGACACGCCTGACGCGATCCTCACGCGACCCGCCAGCGACTACGTAGCGGAGTTTCTCGGTCGCGAACGGCTTGTGCGTCGCATGTCCGTGGTGCGGATCGACCCCTTCGCCCTCGAGCATCCAGCGGCTGGGCCT
This sequence comes from Candidatus Limnocylindria bacterium, assembly GCA_035535675.1. Classification (GTDB taxonomy): domain Bacteria; phylum Chloroflexota; class Dormibacteria; order Dormibacterales; family Dormibacteraceae; genus Palsa-872. The sequence goes on along the minus strand of DATLPO010000110.1, from coordinate 22,879 downwards.
TCGGCGGACGAGCCCCACGTTCCGCTGAGCGGCACGCTCACTGAAGCATTCGCTGCGGCGCTGGCGAGCCCGACTGAGCGTGCCGCCATATTCGACGGCGAGCGTTACGTTGGAACGTTCACCGCCACCTCATTGTTGGAATCGTTGAGACGCGCGGGCGCAGGCGGAGGTGAGAACGGTGCCGCAGGAATTTGATGTCGTGTGTTTGGGGGGCGGGGTCGCCGGAGAGGCGATCGCCGGCGGCCTCGAGGGAAGCGGGCTGACCCTCGCTGTCATCGAGCGCGAGCTGGTTGGCGGCGAGTGCCCGTATTGGGGATGCGTTCCGTCGAAGACGCTGCTGAGGTCGGGCGAGACGCTGACTGAAGCGGATCGCGCACGCGCGCTTGCCGCCTCACGCGTGGATTGGGAGCTGGACTTCCCAAAGATCTCAAAGCGGGTGCTGTGGATGGCGCGCGACCTTGACGACACCAGGCCCGCGACGGCGCTGGAAGCGACAGGCGCCAAGCTCGTGCGCGGCGAGGGCAAGCTCGTCGATCACCGCACCGTCGAGGTCGCAGGCGAACGCTACGTCGCGCGCCAATCGCTGGTGATCGCAAACGGAAGCACCGCCGCGATCCCGCCGATTCCAGGGCTCGACACGGTTGATTACTGGACCAACCGGCAAGCAGCTGTACCGCGGGAGCTTCCGATCTCGCTGGCCGTGTTGGGAGGTGGCGCCATAGGAGTTGAGCTCGGCCAGGCATTCGCCCGCTTCGGCTCAAAGGTGACCGTGATTGAGGCAAGCCCGCGATTCCTGGGCCTGGAGGAGCCTGAGGCCGGCGCTGCACTGCGACCGCACCTGGAGGCCGACGGCATCGAGCTCGTGGTTGGCGATCCGTGCGTTGGGGTGGAGAAGGGCGAGGGAGATTCGGGCGTTGTAGTGAAGCTGAAGTCAGGGAAGCGCGTGATTGCAGAAAGACTGCTTGTGGCGACCGGGCGGCGCGCCAACTTCGAGGCCTGGGAAGCTGTGGGATTGCCGAGGACTGAGCGCGGCTGGCTGAAGGTGAACCCCGCGACCCTCGAGTCTGGCCCCGGCATCTATGGGGCTGGCGACGTGACCGGCATCGGAGGCTTTACGCACCTCGCGTACTACCACGGCCAGGTCGTTGCACGCCGCCTTCGGGGCGAGGATTCCCGCGCCGATCATTCGGCGGTCCCACGGGTGACGTATACCGACCCCGAGGTCGCGTCGGTGGGCCTTTCAGAGGCGAGCGCGCGCGAAAAAGGCATCGACGTCGTGATCGCGTCGGCCGACCCGGGGGAAGCCGCGCGTGGCTACATTCACGACTTTCATGGAGGCATGCTGAAGCTGGTCGGTGACCGCAAGCGCGGCGTGCTGGTCGGCGCCACCCTCGTCAGCCCCCGCGCGGGCGAGATCCTGGGTGAGCTCACCCTCGCAGTGAAGCTGGGGACTCCGGTTGGCACCCTGGCCGACGTGATTCACCCTTACCCCGCATTCAATCGCGTGCTCGGTGCCGCCCTTGGGGAGCTTGCGGGCAAGACGGTCTGAAAGCCTCCGGGATATCGCCGCAGCTGCGCGTTCACCAGTAAAGGGGGTATGGCTGTGGTTATTACTGTCAATGGGACCCCGGTCCATCTCGACTTCGATACGATCTTGATCTGGATCCTGGTCGGCCTCGTGGCCGGCTTTCTCGCCAGCCATGTCGCACTCGGTCGCGGCCTGGGTCTGTTCGGGGACACCATCGTCGGCATCCTTGGTGCGTTCATCGGCGGATTCCTTGCCGCTTTGTTCCATGTCGGCTTCGCGATCGTCGGCCATCCGCTCATCACGCAGATGGTCATCGCCTTCGTCGGAGCGGCGCTCCTCCTACTTGTCGTCGGCATGTTCGGTGGCGGCCGGTCGCGCCGGCGAGCGGTCGGCTAAGGAGCTTTTTCCAGCTTCTCGATCAAGCGCTTGGGGGCAGTCCGCCTCCAGGCGTTTGTCACGAGGCGTTCTGCAAGCTCGAGCGGGACGCCTGGCAGTCGCACCCTCACCCAGCCGTACTTGCCGGTGTAAGCGGCCGCTGAGAAAGTGTCTGGGTCCATTGCGACTAAGCCTGATTGATCGTCGAGCGACGCCTTGATCGATGCGGAATCACCGTCCGGCGACGAGATGGCAAAGATCTTGCCTTTGACGCGGAACGTTGCTTCGCCCCAGGTCTCAATCTCCTCCACCTCCGGGAGCGCCATGCACAACCGCTGCAGCTGCTTGAAGGTCATGGCGTGACGCCTACCACCTCGAATGTGAGCCGCGCCCTGAGGCGGTTAAGTGCCGCCAATACAGGTGCCCCGAGCGCCAGCACCATCAGGACGTTACCCACAGCTCGAAACGTGTCATACGCCAGCGACGTGACGAGGTAGAAACGGGCGAAATGCAGCAATGACGTCGCCGGATCCATGCCCGGAAGCCACCCGAGCGACGGATTGCCGCGATAGACCGGCACCCAGTCGGTGATATCCAGCAGAGCCCCGACCAGGTATCCCGTCACCGCCCCCACGCCTGCCAGCACGAGCAAATCACGCCAGCCCGGCGTCCCTGTGCCTCGGCTCCAATGGCCCGCCATCCCGGCTGCGACTCCGACCCAGCCGACTGCAAAGATCTGGTACGGCACCCACGGGCCCACGCCGCCTCCGGCAAGCGCCGACACGAGCATCGACAGGGCGCCGGCCAGGAAACCAAACGACATGCCGAAAACATAGCCCGCGCAAAGTACAAGGAAGAAGATCGGACTGAACCCCCCGATGCCTTCGATCACCGCAAGTCGCAGCGCTGTATCTATGGCAGCGATCGCAGCGAGCAGCGCAATGGCGCGCGAGTCTAGTTGCCGCGTCCCGGCCTCGACGAGAAACAGACCGGCCACGCAGGCCAGCGCGAGCGTCCACGCCGGGGTGTTCGCAGGAAGGCCGCTGCCAAAGAAAGGCCAAAGGAAGAGGAAAACGCCCACCAGCGAGACCACCCCGACCGGAAGTGCCCTGCTCACGCCGGTGCTACCTCGAGCGCGGTCTCCACGACAGTGCCGTCACCGACTCGCACCACCCGATCGGCCAGAGCTGACCGCAGGTCGGCGTCGTGGGTCGCCAGGACGATTGCCACGCCGAGATCTCGGAGCCTCGCCACCACTCTCACCAGCGCGCCCCGTGCAGCCATATCCATGCCGCGCGTCGGCTCGTCAAGCAGCACCAGATGGGGTGTGCCCGCCAAGACGGTGGCGAGGGCGGCCCGCTGACGCTCGCCGCAAGAGAGGTCGCGTGGGTAGCGATTCGCCACCGACATGAGGCCCAGCTCCTCGAGGATCTCGTGCGGCGATCCGGCTTCGCCTGCCCGTTGAAGGGTCAGGTTGACCTCGGCGGTCACCGTCGGCAGGTGGAGAAGGGCCGTCGGGTTCTGCGGAAGGTAAGCGATGCGGCCGGGCCGGCGCTCCACCATTCCTGCCAGCGGTGTGATGCCACCCGCGATCAGGCGAAGGACTGTGGTCTTTCCGCCTCCGTTGGGACCGCTCAGCGCGACCACCTCGCCCCGCCGACCCGCCAGGTCGACACCGTCGAGCACCAGGTGACCGCCGAAACCGGCGCTGACGCCCCGCAGCGACCACGCTTCTGCGCCGATGGGGGATTGGCGCGGCGGCTGGGTTGGCGCGGGAGTTGGACGCCAGGTTCCCGGGCGCACGCTCTCCACTCTGCCCTCGGCGACGAGGACCAAGAGGCCTGCCTCTTGCAGAAGTCGGTCGAGGCGATGCTCTGAGACCACCGCAGCCCTGCCTTGGCGAATCATGTTCATCACCGCGGTCAGCACCATCGCGGTGCCTTCCGGATCAAGCTGCGAGGTCGGCTCGTCGAGAACGACAAGGCGCGGACGCATCGCAAGGGCCGAGGCCAGGGCGACGCGCTGGCGCTCTCCGCCGCTCAGCGTCCGCACGATTCGCCCGAGCAGGTGCTCGACCCCTGCGGCATGCAACGCTTCGTCCACACGGGCGGACATCTCACGCGGGGGAAGTCCGATGTTCTCCAGGCCGAAAGCGACTTCCCGATCGACGACGTTGTAGACGGTCTGTAGCTCGGGATCCTGGAAGACGAATCCGACATCACGCGCCACGTGTCGGGTTGGAGTTGCGATGACGTCAAGCCCCACGACTGACGCTCTTCCCGCGATCCGGCCACCGTGGAAATGCGGCACGAGGCCGTTGAAAACTCTTAGCAGCGTCGACTTTCCGCCCCCGGATGGACCGGCGACAACCGTCAATCCATCGCCGACCTCGAGGCACACGTCGCGAAGCGCGGGCTGCTGGGCGCCCGGATACGAGTAGGTAAGGTGGCTTAGCGTCGCGACCGCCACACAAGCACCGGCGCCAGGAGCAGCAGGCACGCCGCGAGCGGCGTCCAGTCAATGGATGGGGGCGTCAAGGTTGGGTACGCGTACCAGGGGGCCGCCCACCCCTTGGCCTGGGAGATGGCGAAGATCGCCAGCGCGGCAGCTGACGCTCCAATCAATAGCCAATCGGATCGACGCAGGCGGGCGGGGGTAACTGAGGTGCGAGGGCCGGAGCCGAAGCCACGGGCTTCCATCGACTCGGCCAGCTGGATTGAGCCTTCGACGCTCGTCAGCACCACCGGCACCACTATCTCGGACCAGGAGCGCGGGCCTCGCGGTCGCCATCCGCGCAGTCGCTGCGCCTCGGTGACCTGGACGAACGACGCCCCCACCGCCGGTACCAGGTTGAGAGAAGCGGCAATTGCAGCCCCGGTTCGCGAAAGGGCAGCGGGCAGAGCGTCCATGACCTCATGCGAGGCGAGGAGCAGTGAGAAGGGGGCCGCGGCGAGGATGGCGGCGCCGATCGTCAGGCCGCCAGTAGCGCCAAAGGCGAGCGCCTCGAGCGTGTACGGGCCCCCAAGCCCGGGGATCTGGTCTGGGAGAGCGAACAGGACGGTGGTTCCGAGGTGTGCCGAGGCGAAATTAAGGAGGACGGCGAACGCTGAGACGAGCGCGACGGCGGTGAGCAGGCCGCGCAGCCTGCGAAGCCCGACGCCGGCGGCAAGCGCACACAACGCCGCCGCCAGCACCGCGGCTTTGTAAACCGGGTTTGACGTCGACAGGACGATGAAGATGCAGCTGGCCGACCAGGCCGCGACCGCGCGTGCGTTCACTGCAGGGCTACTGCTTAGCCAGCGGGGGAGGAGCCGGCGACGGGTCGGCGGCCTGGACGTAATGCCAGCCGAGCGCCTCCTTGTCGTGGAGCTTGGCGTCCGTGTATCCGCTTGATGCGCTCGTCCAGGCGCCTCCTGTTTGGATGAACAGCGCCCAGGAAGGCTCGTTCTGCGGGAAGCATTTGCTGAACTGGGCCGGTTCGTTATCGACCTGGCAGACCGCTTTGCCGAAGCTGAACGTCTGCGCCTGGTACTCAATTCCCGACTGGTCCATCAAGGTCTGGCCGTCGATGGTGTCCTCGGCGAAGCCGACGCACTTCTGTAACGAAGTGCCGGATAGGTGCTGGACCACCACGTAGGCGTGGTGCGGGGCGCCGGCGTTGACGCAAGAGCTGGTGGGGTTCGTGGCCGGCGACGAGCCTCCACACGCGGCGATGACAAGAGCCAGTGTCGCGCTGGCCCACATGAGGTGCTTACGCACGGTTCTTCCTCCAGGCGGTCAGCCTTTCCCAAACGCGCCGCTGAAAGCCGACCGCCATGAGCTTCCGTGCCGTTGCGCGCGGACGGGTCGCCGAGTCGGGCGTTCAGGTCTCCTGGCTTGCGGATCGCCGCCCCCGCCCGCCTTCCCGAGGTCTTTCACCTCAGTGGCGTTTCTCGGACGGAGGCTCCCCGCTCACAGTTGCGCGACAGCTCCGGGTTCGCACCGGATTCCCTTGGTGCCCTGCAGGAATCTTAGCTCTTCGGGCGAGCTGCCCCGACCGCTGTGAGTCGTAGGCAATCCGCGTGCTTTGTCGCAGGCATCGCAAAGTCGAAACGGTCCTGCGCGAGGCACAGATCCAGGTCCGTTGCAGGGAAACCGGGCCAGCTACCGCCGCGCGCACGCGCGTAGCGCTCGCTGTCACGGAGTGGCTGCAGGAGGAGATCAAGGTCCGGTTGCTCGCCGCGCAAGAGGCCCTCCATATATTTCGCGCAGGCGTGATCCTCAGGGTGGTCGGCCGAGGCGAGCAGGGTCAGAAGGCGCGGGTGCATTGACAAGCAGGCCCTGACTGTCGCTGTCGCGACGACGAGACTTGCGGCGTACACGTCGTCGGATTCGACGGCCGACATGACAGTCGTGCCGGCGCTCGAACGCTGGACCAGGACGCGACCCTTGAGATCAGCGTTCTTGATTTGGGTCGGGGAGTTGCTGATCGGAATCCCGTCAACCGGGAGTGCCTCCTCTTCAGCAGAGATCACTGAGCCGGGAATCTTGGCGTGGAGAGCTAGCGCCTGAGTCACCGTCGGCACCAGCAAGCACTCCCGCGCTCCTCCCGCAAGCGCGTATGCGCTGACGGTGAATGATCGGATCACGTCGATGACAACGACGGTCCCCCGCGCGTTGCGTGCGCCGTCGATTCCAGTGAGGTGGATGATCTCCACGGTCCCCCCGATACTGACGCATGGCGCCAGTGCGCATGATATTCAGCGAGAGTGTCAGCGCAGAGCCCTGAAGGATCGCGGCGCGCCATCGGCTTCGAGCAGATCGCCGATTGTGGATCGATGAGGGTGGTCGGACTGCGATTGGGGCCTGGACAGAACATTCCCGAGCACCGCAACGCGATACCTCTTGCACTGATCGTCACAGTTGGTCATCTGCATTTCGACGATGGGAAAAACCAGGGCGAGGTCGCGGCCGGGGAGATGCTCCTTATCAATCCCGGCGAGCGGCACACTTACCGAGCCGAGATCGAGACGTCGGCGTACCTGGTCTTCGCCGGATTGCCCGGGGTGCGCAGCCGGACGTGGAGCCTGCGCCGTAAGCGTTGAGACCGACGGGCCTCTCCCCTATGGGGCGTTCCAGACCGCGAGAACGCGGCCGTGGTCATCTTCGCGGACGATGCTGAGGGTGGCGACGTCCAGGTAAAGCGTTCCTGCCGCTTCGATGTCCAGTCCCATCCACGCAATTGCGATGGCGCGCAGGAAATGGCCGTGCGAGAAGGCAAGCGCACGGCCTTGGACTTTGGCAGCGAGCGAAAGAAAGTCTCGTGCTCTCGCAAGGATCTGCGCAGGGGTTTCGCCGCCCGGGCTCCCATCCTTGTACAGATCCCACCCTGGCCTGGATTTCCGGATCTCGTCGGTAGTCTTGCCCTCGTACTCGCCGTAATCGACCTCCTTGAGGAGCGGCGTCAACGTCGAGTCCGAGAATCCCGCGATCTCAGCGGTCCGCATGGCGCGCTGCAGAGGGCTCGAGTACACCGCATCGAAGTGCACCTTCGCCAGGCGATCCTTCAGCGAAGCAGCCTTCTGCTCACCGTGAGGAGTAAGGGGTAGGTCTGTGGTGCCGGTGTGGCGCCCGCTACGGCTCCACTCGGTCTCGCCGTGCCGGACCAGATAGATCTCGAGGGTCAGGCCGGCTTGCCCATCATCTCGGGCCTGCCCGAGCGCAAGGACCGACTGGCGCTTTCGATCACGGCGCCAGCCCGAACCCGTTGACCCGGCCTAACGCACACCAATCCGACTGTGGCATGGCCGCCCTGGAGCTTAAGCGCTTCGTTGACCGCCGACAGGACGCGGTTTGCGGCATGGGCAGTTCCGGCGACATCAGTGTCCGGCAGAATGGCAAGGAGCTGAGGCGGGGTGCGGCCAAGGACTCCTGGCGTATCCACGTCCCGCACGGTGCCCGCCAGCGCGGCGGCCATAGTCTTGAGGGATTCGTCAGGCGGTCCGCTGCCATCCGCCTCGACCAGCAGAACGCCAAGGTTGCGCTGGTACCGGTGCGCCCGCGCGAGCTCGTCCTCCAGCACTGGACGCACGAACCGCTCGTTGAACAAGCCTGTCGTCCGGTCGACGATGTGCAGGGGCTCAGCCTGCGGGTCGTCCGCTCTCACGCCACACGACGGGCAGAAGACAGCACCGCGAGGCAATGGGGATCCGCAAGCCAGGCATGTCTGTGCTTCCGGCCGGCGGCGTAGGAAGTCGCCAATCGGCATCGCGCTAAAGCCTATCAGCCGAGTGCCGGGAGCTAGGGAATGTGCTGGGTCACCCTACTTCGCATTGGTTCCCCTCCGGGCTAGCCCCGCGCACCACAAGCGCGGGGAGGAGAACGGCGGTCGGTTTAGGCGACCGCCTCTTATCCGACAGCGGCGGCGGGGGTGGTCAGCCAGCTCTCTGCCCAGTCGGCGACTGCCGCCAGGACCGGCTCGAGAGCACGGCCCCGAGAAGTCAGCCTGTAGCTCACTCGCACGGGAGGGCCCGGGTCAACGAGACGTTCGACAAGCCCTTCGGTCTCGAGCTCGCGGAGCCGCTCGGTGAGGACGCGGTCGCTTATGCCGGGAATGCCGGCAAGAAGCTGATTGAATCGAGCAGGCGCTGGGATCAAGGCTTTGACGACCGCCCCGGTCCAACGCTTCCCTATCAGCTCAATGGCGCGCTGAAAGGGCGCGCTGTAGTCGAGGCCCCCACCGACCATGGGGAGAGATTCTATGCGCTATCGGTCGTCTCGGAAACCATCGGTCTTCGATATTTTTTAGATTCTCACGACCGGCCTCTGGGTTATTACGCTCGAAAGCAGGCGGCTGCACAAGTTGTCCACAGGGGAAGGAAGCCGTCGAGGCGTCGTTTGGCCTCAGTTGAAGATGCGATTGACATTGCACAATCCGGTTCATCTTGATCATCGCGATGAAAGTTGAAGGCGCTGATAACAGACTCGGCGATCCGCAGCGTCCGCGTAGAAATGCGATGCGGCGCATGCGCCAATGACCGCCACGCTCGAGTAGACACCCAAGCTGCGCGGCGTAGACTCCCGCTGTGAGCCTTGCCGTCGACGTCATGCACCTCGTGGTGATTGCAGCAGGCGTCGGGGTTGCAGCATGGGCCCTGATTGCGCTTCGACAGCGATTGCCCCGCGGCCGATACCTTGTATTTGCAGGCGCCTCGGCTGGCGCGCTCTTCGGATGCGCGGCCCTCGCCGGCGAAGTTGGGATCCTTCCTCCCGCTGCTTGGTTTGCACTTGTGATCGCCGCCATGATCGGTATGGCCGCGATCGCGACTCGGTGGAACAAACCGAATTCCCAACCGGCTTAACCCGATCGCATGGAAGTAGCTGATCGCGTAGTCGTCGTGACGGGGGGAGCACGCGGCATCGGTCGTGCGCTGGCCCGCCGATTCGCCTCGGCGGGGGCAGAAATCGTGGTGGTGGCCGACGTCGACCCCGATGGCGCATGGAGCGTGGCGCGAGAAATCGGAGGCATGGCCATTCGTTGCGACGTTTCGAGCGAAGCCGAGGTGGCTCAACTGGTGGAGAAGGTCACCATCGCAAAAGGACGCATTGACATCTTCTGTTCCAATGCAGGTATCGCGGTCGGCGGTGGACCCGAGGCGGCGAACGATGAGTGGCAGCGCATCTGGGAAGTCAACGTGATGGCCCATGTCTTCGTCGCCCGCCATGTGCTGCCTGGAATGCTCGCTCGCAAGGAGGGCTATGTCCTCGGCACCGTCTCCGCGGCAGGATTGCTCAACCACATTTTCGCCGCCCCGTATGGGGTGACCAAGGCGGCCGCCCTCTCGTTATTTGAATGGCTGGCGATCGCTCATGGAGACGAGGGAATCCGAGTCTCATGCCTTTGCCCTCAGGGCGTAAAGACGGACATGCTGGCAGCGGAGCGACGGCTCGGCCTCGAATTCCTGACCGATAACGCACTCGAACCCGACCACGTGGCAGAGATCGTCTTGCAGGGGATCCGCGACGAGAAGTTCCTCATCCTCCCGCACCCCGAGGTCGCCGATTACTTCAGTCGTAAAGCAGCCGACTATGACCGCTGGCTCAAGGGGATGCGACGCCTGCGAGCCAAAATAGCCGCCGCCAACTGACGTGCGGTGGCTGGCCCTGGCCACCGGCGCAATGTTGGTCGCTGTCGCCTTTCTGGCAGGCTCGCGTGTGGCCGACACCCGCGAAGGTCTGGTTTACGAAGTGATCGCTCTGCTGGCAGGGCTTGCCGGGGTGATCCTGATCCTTTACGGCTGGGTGGCGAGCACGGTTCGCGCTCAGACCGGTCTTCCGCGACAGCCTGTCACCTCGCCACCCGGTGCGCAGGTTCGCTCGGCAAACGACCTTCTCATCGGCGGCGGCGGGTTGGTGATCACGGCGATCCTTGTCACCGGCATCGCGATCAGCGCCGGCATGCTATGGGCGGTGCTGGGATTGGTACTGCTGCTTCCGATGGCGATCGGCTGCGCATATCTGTGCTTGCGCTTTCTCACGGCTCTTGAGCGCGACTGGAAGATCGACATCCAACGGCTGACTCACCGCCGCGATTGAGCTAGGGCCGCGACTCCCGGTTCCGGACCAGTAGCGCTATGCCAACTACGACAAGGGCTGCCGGCCAGATGACCGACCAGTTGACGAAGTTGGTGTTCGCGGCAAGGAACGCAATGCCGATCACGATCAGGATCGCGCCGAAGATGAACGACGGGTTGCGCGCAGCAGTCTGAGTCACAGGTGACGCATTTGGCGCAGGAGGAACAGCCGCACCCGACGCAGACGGCGGAGGACCCGACGGCGGCGGGTTGGGCGGTCCCTCCGGGGTGACCGATGATTTGGCGGCCGAGCCGCCGAATTGAGTTCTCAGGTCGGCCCAGGCGCGCTTCACGTCGTTGCTCATCGACACGAAGACGCCTTGGCCCGTGGGCCGGTACCCGGTCCGCTCGGGCATCAACACCCAAAGCACGATGTAGAGCAAGAGGCCAATTCCATTCAGGAACGTCAACACTACGAACGCGAGCCGCACCCAGAGCGACTCGACATGAAAACCCTCTGCCAGGCCGGAGCAGACGCCGCCCAGGATGCGGTCTCCGCCTCGATGGAAGGTTTGGTTCTCGGGTGGTTGCATTTTGCTCATCAATTACTAGCAGACAGTGGGGCTCAACATCCTGCAGCCTCCGAATTGGCAAGGATCTCCCCGACCAGGTAAAGAGAGCCACAGACCAGGACGTTGCCTGCAGGGCCGGCCAGCTCCTTTGCACGCTCGAGAGCCGCCTGCGCCGGCTTTACTGATTCGGCGCCCCCGCCATAGATTGCCGCCAGCTGGTCCGACGATATTGCATGTCCCGCCGCGCTGCCCGGCTCAGTGAACACCGCGGCGCCCGGATCCAAGGTGCGCAGCGCCGCCAGCAGCTGGACCGGGTCCCGTTCTCTGAGCATCGCGAAGACTGTTACCAACCGCTCGTGTCCGATGAGGCGCCGGAGCGCAGCTCCGGATTTGGTCATGGCGGCTGGATTGTGGCCGCCGTCCAGGATCACGCGCGGTCGCTTCGCGATCAGCTGCAATCTTCCCGGCCAGATCGTGGAGGCGAGACCCAGGCGCACTGCATCGTTGGTCGCATCGCCGAGCGCTTCGGCGGCCGCCACCGCCAAGGCGGCATTCGAAGGTTGGTAGTCACCGACAAGAGGCAGGCTCAAGTCCGAATGCTCGAAGCCGGGGCCGGTGACCGCGAGCGTATGCCCGTTCCACCCTCTGGACTTCGATTCGAGCATGATCTCGCGGCCCAGCCGCCAGATCGTCGAGCCAGCTCTCCTCGCGTGGTCCTCAACAATCTCGAGTGCGACGCCTTCGCAACCGGTGATGACGTGGTTGCCGGGCTTGATGATTGCCGCTTTCTCGCGTGCGATCTGCTCGATCGTGTCCCCCAGGTACTTCTGGTGGTCGTAATCCACATTGGTTATGACAGCGACCCCGAGATCGAGGGCGTTCGTGGCGTCAAGCCGGCCGCCGAGGCCGACCTCGCAGACGAGCCTGTCGATTCGAGGCGCCAGGTGAGCAAGCGCCATCCCGGTCAGCATTTCGAACTCCGTTGCCTGACCTACCTCCTTGGTGATCTCGTCGAGGGCAGGCAACAGCTCTTCGAGCGTCCTCACGAAATCTCCCTCGCTTATCGGCACACCGTTGAGCTGAATGCGCTCGGTGTACGAGACGAGGTGTGGCTTCGGCATGAAGCCGACATTGAGATGCGCGGATTGCAGGATGTAAGCCAGGCAGACAGCCGTCGACCCCTTGCCGTTGGTGCCCGCGATCAATGCTCCTCGAAGGCCTCGCTCCGGATTGCCGAGATGGTCGAGGATCGCGCGCGTTCGCTCAGTGCCGAGCTTCATCCCGAAGCGGCCTAGCCTGGAGATGTAGGCGAGCGATTCTTCGTATGTCACGCGAGAGGGCGCCGGCGAACCTCAGCGTCAAACGTGTTCTTTATCAGCATCGCCCGCGTCATCGGACCGACTCCTCCTGGATTGGGGGTCAGCCACCCGGCTACCTCCGCGACGCCAGGTCCCAGGTCTCCAACCTGCTTGCCATCGAGCATGTTGGTGCCGACGTCGATTACGGCCGCGCCGGGTTTGACCATTTCTCTGGTTATCAGGTTCGCCCGTCCCGCAGCCGCGACAAGAATGTCTGCGTTGCTTACGTGGCCGGCCAGGTTCTTGGTCCGCGTATGACACAGAGTCACCGTCGCATTTCGTCTCAGGAGTAAAAGCGCGGTGGGTTTTCCGACCAGGTTGCTCCGGCCCACCACCACTGCGTTCGCGCCTTCGATCGGAACTTGCGCGTGCTCCAACAGCATGATGATTCCAGCGGGGGTGCACGGGAGGATGCCTCCAGCAAATCCCAGCGCAACGAGCCCCACATTCAGTGGATGGGCGCCGTCGACATCCTTGGCCGGATCGATTGCGTCTATCACGCGCGTCATATCTATATGCGGTGGCGGAGGCTGCTGCACCAGGATGCCGCTCACCGCGTCATCCCGATTCAGCTTCTCGACCAGGTCCAATAGCTGCTCGGTGGTTGTCGAGCTGGGTAGCCGGTGGTCGTCGGAGTCGATGCCGACCTGCTTGGCGTTCTTCTGCTTCATGCGTACGTATTGCGCGGACGCCGGATCGTCGCCGACGACCACTGTTGCCAGCTTGGGCCGGGAGCCGCCACGCGCCACGCGCGCTTCGACGCCTGCCGCGATGTCGCTGTAAACCTGTCGCGCGACGACCTTGCCGTCGAGGACTCGAGCTGTCACGCGACTAATTGTCGCGACTGCGCCGGCTGACAAACCTCAGGCGAGGCCCAGCTCGTTCCTTGCTGCCTCAGCCACCAATCTCGTGACTTCCCGGAGATCCCGCCCTGACTCGCGGGCGATCCGCCGGCAGTCCTCGAACTCGGGGGCGACATCCACAGGCTTGCCACCAATCTCCTTGACCTTGACGCGAGCCACGCCAAGCGCCGTCTGAACTTCGACAATCCTCCGCTGGGCGACGACCCGCTCCATCGTCCTCATGCGCACCCCAAGTGTCGTGCTGTGTCGCAGCAGGTGGTCGGTCAGGCGAGCGACCAGCTCAGGCGCCGAGATGACGGCGAGCAGGTGACCTGAGCGACCCTTTTTCATAAGGGCCGGCGTCACGCTCACGTCAAGGGCGCCCGCGACCATCAGGTCTTCGCAAAGGGCAGCGAGCAAGTTCGGGGCCATGTCGTCGAGGTTGGTCTCGATCACAGTGACTCCTGTCTCGCTCCGCACCTCTTCACCGATCCACACCGCCAGAGCATTGCCAGGCGACTCCCGGGCTCCGATGCCGTAACCGATCGAATTGAGCGACATCGCAGGTCGCTCGAACTTCGCGGCCACCGCGAGGATTGCTGCACCGGTTGGCGTTACAAGCTCACGTCCACCTTCGGCATCCTCAAACACAGCGCCGGTGCCCGCGAGAACGCGAACGCTTGCAGGCGCCGGAAGCGGCAGCTCTTCTTTCCTCCCGTGCGGCGCGGGGAGGCGCGAAGCGTAGACCTGGGTAACCTCCAGTTCCTGCAGAAGCCAGAAGGCGCCCACCAGGTCGACCAGCGTGTCTGAGCCGCCAAGCTCGTGCAGGTGAAGCTGACTTTCGGGGACGGCGTGGATTTGCGACTCCGCGGTCGCAAGTCTGTTGATGGCGCCAAGCGCGGACAGCTTGACCCCATCAGGTATATCGGCTTCCTCCACGACGGTGCGCAGTGACGGAACCGTGCGCCCGGTGCGTTCGTGAAGCTCAACCAGCACCCGCGTTCCACCGACGTGTCCTCGCGCTTCACGCCTGACCTCGACCTTGACCTCGTCCCCCAGCCGCATCGCCTCGACGGCCGCGTCGAGCACCGCTCGGTCGGCGCCGGCATCGATCAGCGCCCCGAGGGTCATGTCCCCAGATATGCCCGCAAAGCAATCGAAGTACGCGACGGTCACGCGCGCGTCCTTCTGATCTTTACAGCGGCCGCGTCTATTGGCCTCATGCTCTCCGGCCGCTTGGCGATGCGAACCGACACCGCCATCACCTTGTTCAGGTCCAGTACACGTTCGGCGATCCTGTGCGCGAGGGTCTCGATTAGCTGGACCGACTCGCCCTCGACGACGTCTTTGGCGATCGCGTATACAAGGCGGTAGTCGACTGTGTCGACGATGCTGTCGCTGCGCCCGACCTCGGCCAGGTCGGCATCCAGCTTGACGTCCACCTTGAACTCCTGTGGTTGCTCTCTTTCAGCTGGGCGCACTCCGTGCCGGCCGCTGAACACCAGGCCCATCAGCTCGATCCTATCCATCTCTCAATTGTCGCCCGAGCGATCGTCCGGCAGGTCGCCAAATAAACTTGAAACGTGAACGTTAGGGAGGGCACCGAACACGACCTCGAAGCGATCAACGGCATCTACAACGAGTATGTGAAGGAGACCCACTTCACGTTCGACATCGAGCCCATCACCATCGAGGCGCGCCGCGAGTGGTTCACCCACTACGGAACCACCGGCCGTCACCGTTTGCTCGTCGCCGTGTGGGAGGAGGCTGTGGTCGGGTTCACCACCAGCAGCCGGTTTCGGCCCAAAGCGGCTTACGCGACCTCGGTGGAAACCAGCATCTACCTGGCTGCGGAGGCTGTCGGGCGTGGCACCGGCTCAAAGCTCTACACGGAGCTCTTCCACGCGCTGGAGAGTGAGGACATTCATCGTGCATATGCCGGGATCGGCCTACCCAACCCGGCGTCGGTTGCGCTACACGAGCGTTTCGGATTCAAGAGAGTTGCCCATTTCACGGAGCAGGGACGCAAGTTCGGCCGTTACTGGGACGTTGCGTGGTTCGAAAAGCCCCTCGGTCACACGCTCAAAGATTGAGCGCTGGTGTCGATTCCGGCGCGATCCGTTCGTCGCAAGGATGTTGGAATCGATCGCGAACACTCGAGGTTGAGAGATAGGTATGCCTGAAAAGCAGAGGAACCCGTGGCTGGTTGTGGTGGTGCTGGTCACCGGCTTCTTCATGATCATGCTGGACACCACGATCGTGAACGTCGCGATCCCGGCCATGAGCGCTGGGCTCAACACGACACTCGATCAAATCCTCTGGGTCCTGAACGCCTACATCCTCACGTACGCCGTGCTGCTCATCACCGCAGGGCGCCTCGGCGATCTGTACGGGCAACGCAACCTGTTCGCCATCGGGCTCGCCATCTTCACTGTCGCCTCAGCCCTCTGCGGCTTCGCCCAAGACGCCAATCAGTTGATCGCGGCTCGCGTCCTCCAGGGCATCGGAGGCGCAGTGCTCACGCCTCAAACGCTCTCCATACTCACCGTCCTGTTCCCGCCGGAGCGCCGCGGAGCGGCCTTTGGGGTGTGGGCCGGTGTCGCAGGCCTGGCCACCCTCACGGGACCCACCGTGGGTGGCGCGATCGTCACCTACATAGATTGGCGCTGGATCTTTTACGTCAACGTGCCGATCGGGATCGCGGCGCTGGTGGCGACCTTTGTGATCATCCCGGACCTGCGTCCGGGGCGGCGACACGGATGGGACATCGTGGGCATCATCCTGTCGACCGCCGGCCTATTCGGGGTCGTCTTCGGCCTCATCGAGGGCGAGCGCTTCAGCTGGGGTGAGATCGGCTCTTACGTGATCACGATTCCTGAAGTGATCGTCGCGGGCGCCGCGCTTCTGGTGCTCTTCGTGATCTGGGAACGCTTCCAGGCCGAGCCGCTGGTTCCGTTGTCGCTCTTCGAGGAGCGGAACTTTGCGGTTGCAAACTGGATTGCAGCTTCGATCGCATTCGGCATGATGAGCCTGTTCCTGCCTATCGTCATCTACCTGCAGTCGGTTCGCGGCTTTTCTGCTCTAACCGCCGGCCTCACTCTCGCCCCGATGTCGTTGACATCGATGGTCGTGGCTCCGTTCGCCGGCCGGATGGCTGATCGCGTCGGAGGTAAGTACATCCTGATGGCGGGCATCCTGCTGTTCGCCATCGGATTCGGGTCCCTGACGTTCGTCGCCGGGCCCGACTCGACATGGATCGATTTCCTGGGGCCTGCGATCGTGTCCGGCGCAGGTATGGGCATGACCTTCGCTCCGATGACGACAGTTGCCATGCGCGACATCTCTCCACGAATGGCCGGCGCGGCATCCGGTGTTCTCAACACCACGCGCCAGGTTGGTGCTGCTGTCGGTAGCGCGGTGGTGGGAGCTCTACTTCAAAACAATCTCGCGACCGCGCTGCACGACCAGGCGGTGAGTCACGCCGGGGCGCTTCCTGCGGCTTACCGGGAACAGTTCATTGCCGCCTTCAGCTCGGTTGCCTCAAACGGATTTGAGATCGGCACGGGCCAGAACGGCGCGAAGCTGCCGGCGGGATTGCCGCCCGGAGTCGCACAGCAGCTAACTACTCTCGCCCACGATGTTTTCGTCACCGCTTACATCGATGCACTCAAGCCCACCCTGGTGGTGCCGATCGCAGTCCTTGCTCTCACGGCGTTGTCCGCCCTACTGATCAAGGGTTACCAGCGCCCTGTGGTTCAGGTCGAGGAATCCGTGTCGGAGGGTGTGGCCGCCGCCGCGAGTTAGCCTTAGCGCCGGTGGGCACACCGGTCGACGGTTGGCTTATTCGAGATGGAGTCCGCCTCCACTACCTGGAGTGGATTCCTGAACCTGACTCAGCGCGAGAGCCCGGTGTCCTCCTCCTCCACGGCCTGAGCTCGAACGCCAGGTATTGGGAGCGACTCGCTCGGCGCCTGCCAGGCCGGAGGCTTGTCGCTCTCGATCAGCGCGGCCATGGATTGACCGGTCAGACCCCGCATCCCCCCGCGTTTCCGGACGGCTACGCGATGGAACAGCTGCTGGACGACGTGTCGTCAGTCATCTCCGCGCTTGGGATGGCAAAGCCTGTTGTCGTGGGTCACTCGTGGGGCGCCACTGTCGCGCTCGAGTTTGCCGGCACGCGCTCCGGCTCAGCATCCGGCTTGGTCTTCATCGACGGCCCGGTGCAGAGTGCAGCAAACCTTTTCAGCTGGGAGGAGGCGCAGTCGCTCATGCAACCGCCGCTGCCTCGGTTCTCATCCTTCGAGGACGCTGTCGCCGAGTCGATGCGCGATTTCGAGGGCACGTGGGATCAAGATCTTGAGTCGTTTGTGAAAGCAAGGATCGTGCCCGACGGCGATGCCCTCGTCTTGACGCTCACCGCGCCTGTGCGCCTGGAGCTGCTGCGCGGTCTCTACGAGGCGCAGCCGGATGTCTTGTGGCCGCGCGTCGAGGTGCCGGCTGCCGCGCTGCTTGCCAAGCACGGCCCCGCCAGGGTATCCAGGTCGAGAGAGCTGGGCGCAGAGCGCCTGGCGTCACTGGCGCCCAATGTGGAGGTCAGCTGGTTCGACTCACCACACGACATTCCTCTTTTCATGCCGGCGGAAGTGGCGTCAGCGGTTGAACGAGTCGCCTCGCTGGCTGCAGGCGCTCCGGCGTCAGAGGCGCCCGCCGGATAAAAGCTTCAGCACCGCCAGCAGCGCCGCGGCGCCGATGAACGCGACGACGAGGCTGCCCCAGAAGCCGACCGTCGTGTTGACGTCGAAAAAGAATCCGAGGAGCCAGCCGCCGATGAAAGCGCCGACAATGCCGACCAATATGTCAGCAAGGCAGCCGAATCCGCGACCAGCGACGACGCGCGCGGCAATCGCGCCCGAAATCAAGCCAACCAGGATCCACAAAAGCCATGACCCCGGCTGCAGGTTGAGGCTCGCGGCCAGCGCGAGCCCGGCAAGGGCCATCACGAGTTCGCCAGCCAGCTGCTGATCATTGCGAAGACCTCCTCGTTGTCGCTGTCATTGAACGGCTCATGGTAGCGGCCTTCCAGCAGTCTTAGCTCGCTGACGGAAGGCGCTTTCGCGTGCAGCTCCTTGCTGCCCTCGGGGTCGATCAGCCCATCGTCTGTTCCAGCCAGGATCAGGAACGGGACATTGATCTCGCCGGCGCGATCGAGGATCTGCCTTGTCGCCGCCAGCCACTCCGTGTAAAGACGGCTCGAGATCTTGCTGTGGACCAGCGGGTCGGTCCGGTAGGCCTCGACGACGTCGGGCCTCCGCGAGAGAAGCTTGGGATCGACTTCGTTGTCCAGCGCCAGCTTGGGCAGCACGCTCGATGCCGCCGTACCCAGCTTGATCTTCCACGCGGGCACCGCAACCTTCACCTTGAGAGCCGGGCTCGACACGATAAACCGCTTGCTGCTCGGCAGCTTGCCAGCCAGCACCGCGCTCAAGAGGGTTGCCCCACCGAATGAATGTCCGAGCGGCACCACCTCGCCCTGAACGACCGAGGCAACGTGTTTGACGAATGCCAAGACGTCATCGGTCCACTGCGACCACGAGTCGACGTGCCCGCGCTGGCCCGGGCTCTTGCCGTGGCCGCGAAGGTCAACAGCGAAAGTTCCCATGCCGTGGTTCGCCATGCCCTTGGCGAATCGCTCGTACCTCCCCGCATGCTCTCCGAGGCCGTGCACCACAGCGAAAGTGATGGGTGCGCCAGCGTGGGGCCAGGCGCGGTATTGAAGCTTGACGCCGCCGGCGGACTCTACTGATCCGTCGGCACCCGCGACCTCAGGTGCCAAGGTGGCCGAAGCCTCTCAGGATCTTGAGCGCTTCCTGTTCGGCCTCGAGCAGCGTTGGCGCGTAGGCCCGGATGCCGCAAAGCGCATACGCCCATTCGGGACTTGGCGGACCCTGTGAGTGAAGCCGAAAGGTCGGCGGGTAAAAGAGGATCCTCTCGCCCTCCACCTTCTTGATCACCGGACGCTTGGCGAGCACGTCCTCAAGCGACTGTCCGCTGGGGAGCCTGCCGTTGTGGAATTCGAGGCGGCGCAGCTTGGCCAGCGGATGGTCCTCGTCTTTCATCGCGACCCTGATCGCATACTCCGCGCTCAGGTCGCGCATGAAGATCGTGATGATCAGAGCGTCGGTCTCGTCGCCCGCCATCTTCACGAAGCCTGCCGCGCTCAGGTTCTCCTTCTCCTCGATGCGCATATGCCGGAAGTACTCCATCTCGAAGAGGCCTGTCGAGCGGGCGCTGGCCACCCAGGGCGTGCCGCAACGCCACGTTCTTGCCGCCGCAAGCGCTTCGAACTGGGCATGAACGCGCTCCAGACGCTGTTCAGGCAGGCCGTGCAATCGGTAATGGAGAACTCGCCGCATTTACGTGGCTAGCCTACCGGGTCAGGGCGGAGGTCGGACCCGATCGCGAGCCATGCGCATCGCCTCCTCTTGCCACGGAGGGGCCTGGACCTGAACCGACAGCCGCTCCGCCCCAGCGGCAAGGAGAAAGTCCCCCCGGCGAGCGGTCTCGAGAAAACTGCGCTGGTGCCGGCTCAGGTGAAATGTGCGCTGGAGCTTCGCCGCCTCACCGGGTCGCTGCACGCCGAACAACAGGACCGCGGGGTTGGTCGCGACCACAGCTCCTTGATCCGAGCTGAGAAGATCGCCGGGATTCTGGGTCGCGAAGACCAAGGATCCGTCGTATTTGCGGATCCGGCGCGCGAGGCTGACCACGAATCGACGGATTGTCGGGTCCTCGAACAGCAGCCCGAGCTCATCGACAACGAGCATTCGGCGACGGTCCTTCCTCTTGATGCGAGTCCACAAGGCTTCGGCGAGGAGGAAGTGGACGGGCGCCACCATCTCATCTCGCAGCTCGCGCATTCCGAACGCGACGATCGGGGCGTCGAGGTCGATGTTCGTCGGAGCGCTGAACATCTGGCCGAGGCTGCCATGCACCCAGCGCTTGAGAATCACCGCCACCCGCGACTCCTCGGGAAGGCTCGTCGCCACATCGCGCAGGAGCGGAGGGTCTGCGTCGCGATAGGCGCGTCGGACTGCGGTTTCGACAAGGGCTCGCTCGCGCTCATCGAGACCGCCGCTGATCGTCGCGCACAGGTCCACAGCGTCCGCCGTGGCAGGCCCGATCCAAGATTCGTCGCGGCGGTCGGAGGGCCGCAGCTCCATGACGTTGAGCGCGTGTCCGGAGCCCAGGGCCAGGGGCACATCGACACCACCGAGCTGTTTGGCGAGCTCGCCGTACTCGTGCTCGGGATCGATGACGTAAACCTGGACGCCCAGTCCGAGCGCGCCCATCGCGAGGGTCGAAAGCAAATAGGTTTTGCCGGCGCCGGAATGGCCGAACACCCCGATGTTTGCGTTCGCGTAATGCTGCTGATCGAATGGGTCGACCATCACTGGTGAGCCCGTCGAGCCGCTGCGTCCAATGACCAGACCGCCAGCCTGCTGCAGCTCAGGGTCGAGCCACGGAAAGAAGGTGACCAGCGTGCTCGTGTCAACCATGCGGGTGCGCTGTAGGCGGTCGGTGAAAGCCGGCCGAGTGGCCAGGTAACCGTCAAACATCCTGAACGTGCATGGCTGCACACGGCACAGAAACCCGCGAGCCGCGGCTTCGATCCTCCGCGCATCGATTTCGAGGTCCTGGCGCGTCGGCGACGTCACCGTCAGGTAGGCAGAGACGTGGAAAGCCTTCTCCTGGCTGGCCGCCAAGCGGCGCTGCAGATCCTCTGCGTTGGGCAGCGCGCCTGCCAGCGCCGGATCAGAGGTTCCTGCGCCCTGCTCCTGTAGGCGCGTGGCACGCATACCCACCAGCTGGCGCTGCAGGTATTCGACGACCCAGGCCACCGGCAGTGGGGTTGCGTGCAATGAAAGGCTCAGCCTCAGACCGCGTGGCAACAAGCGGTGCAGCCATCCCGCCTCGAGCTCGGTCCCCGGCAGGCGCTCCAGATACCAGCTGCGACTCCAGCCGCCCGAATGAAGGAAGTGATTCGCCTGCTCGGTTCCGAAAATCGGGTCCATTCGCTCGACTGGGCTGAAAGCGATTCCCATCTCTGAGAGGGCTGCAGCCAATCGCGGAGCGTGGCCTTCGGCGGTTGCGAACGACACCGTGCAGCAGTGGGCGGACGGTGACCTGGCTACTTCGTCGACAAAACCCATGTCGGCACTCCGGGTGTCGTCACCACGCGTCGGGAGCCGGTGAACGTCGGGCGCTGTGGGGCCCACGCCTGGTGCGACCTCCACGATCACCTGAATTGGGCCATCGAGTCCATCGAGAAGGCGGCGGAATCCCGTTAGCCAGCGGAGGCGGTCGGCTTCGGCAGCGCCCTCAAAGCCGAGAGCACGGGACCTGAGCACGACTGCGTCGGTGACGCCATCCCACATAACCGTCGGAGGGCGTCTCGTCACGCGAACAGGACCGACGTTCAGCTCAACCTTCACCGACGATGACCTCGACGAGCGACGTGAACGCCTCCGCTTGGCCAAGATGCTCGTCGTCAGGTAACAGACCGGCGACAAATCGCCCAGCTCCGCGATCCAGGTACACGACCCGGCCACCATCGACAGCCGCGACCCACAAGAGAATGGTTGTCTCGCTTGGTTGGTGGTCGTGACCGGCTGGGGCTGGCCTCACCGACCAGAGGTCCTCCGCGTATCCCTTCGCTGAGAGGAACGCGGCGAGCTTCTCAGCGACCGTCGCTGCTGCAGCATCAGGCGTGCGTCCGGCAACGACGATTGCGATCGGACCTGCACGTTTCGTCATTGGTGGCGATGGCGCGGGCGGTCGTGCGGAACGTCTAGACCGGCCCTTGTTCCATGCGATGCGATGTGTGCTTATGACGAAAAGTAAGAGGTCTCCGACCCACGCGTCGACTGCACGGCCGCGCCACTTGCCCCACGCTGCCACCGATCCAATGACAACAACTGCTGTGCAAGCCACCGCTCGAACGGGTGAGGGCGCCCATTGCGATGACCACAACGCGAACCCTGCGAGCAACGACAACACCACATAAGCAAGCCGCATCGGGGTAAGGCCGTAGAGCAGCTTGTCCTCGAGGTCCACATCAAGAGGCGCTCTCGCTCCCACGACAGGCACCGTAGTGCGACGTGTGCGGCAGGGGAATCCTGGCTGTTAATACCCGGAGCACCTTAGAATCGACAGTCGGTCCGACGCGCTCGCGTAGCTCAACTGGCAGAGCAGGGGACTCTTAATCCCAAGGTTCAGGGTTCGATTCCCTGCGCGAGCACCAATATGTTGTGCCTAAAATGCACCACACAACTACATGTTGTGGTCGGTCTGCTGCAATGCGTCACAGTTGCGGCAATTGACAGCTTCGTTTGACAGCTTCGCCAAGACATCGAGCGTCGCCGACTGCGCTGAAGCACCGAACTTGATCGTTCGAGTCCTTCGCGACCTACCATTCCCCTTCAACAGGACGGATCGACATCACGGCCACGCGGCGCCGTAGGAATGAACCGAAGATATTCATTGTTGAGCGAGATCATCCTCCGTCCGTTTCCTGTCATCGAAGTCTTCGCGCACCCCGCTGCGGCGCTTGACGTCAGGGGAAAGCGGCTTCTGGACAAGGAGTTGCGCGCCG
>DATLPO010000109.1:0-7582 GCA_035535675.1 Candidatus Limnocylindria bacterium | reverse complement strand
CGGCACAGCGGTCGACTACACGGTCAACGCCGCCGTCGGATTTCCATGGATCACCGGACCCGAGGACCACAACGGCCCCGTAAACCACGTCCTCCCCGCGTGGGACTGCATGACCGGCTTCCTGGCCGCCACCGCCATCCTCGCCGCCGAGCGTCACCGGCGCATGACGGGCGAGGGTCAGCTGGTCGAGCTGAGCCTCGCTGATGTCGGGCTGGCGGTGGCGGGACACCTTGGCCTGCTTGCCGAAGCAAGCCTCGACCCGACTCCTCGAGGCCGCTACGGAAACGAGGTTTACGGCACGTTCGGCCGCGACTTCACCACGCGCGACGGGAGGCGGGTGATGGTGCTGGCGCTCACGCCGCGCCAGTGGCGCGGGCTGGGCGAGGCGACCGGTCTCACAGAGAATTTCGCGGAGCTGGCGAACCGGCTCGGCCTCGATCTCGATCAGGAAGGTGATCGCTGGCGCACACGGAAGGAGATCAGCGACCTGATCGAACCGTGGATCGCTCAAAGAAAGCTGACCGATGTGCGCGCAGCCTTCGATGAGCACCGTGTCCTGTGGGGCCCTTACCAGACGTTCAAGCAGCTGCTGGCCGAAGATCCGCGCGCGTCCGCAGTCAACCCGATGTTCGCCATGGTCGATCATCCAGGCGTCGGTCGCTACCTCACCACGGCCTCGCCCCTTCGCTTCAGCGCCGCGGCGCCAGTTCCGCCGGGGGCCGCGCCCGAGCTCGGCCGGCACACAAAGGAAGTCCTCCATGAGCTAGGCATCGAGGCGCGCGCATGACCCTGAAAGAGGGCTGGAAGGGCCGCTTCTTCGAGGACTTTGAGATCGGCGACGTTTTCGAGCACCCTCTCGGCAGGACCATCACCTCGGCCGACAACATCTGGTTCACCCTTCTGACCCAGAACACCGCGCCGATTCATTTCGATCATCACTACGCGAGCCAGACAGAGTTCGGTAAGCCGCTGGTCAACAGCGCGCTGACGCTCGCGCTGGTCACCGGCCAGAGCGTGACCGACATCTCCCAGAACGTCATGGCCAACCTCGGCTGGGACGAGGTGCGTCTTCCCAGTCCTGTCTTCGAGGGCGACACCATCTACTCGCGCTCAGAGGTGCTCGAATGTCGCGAATCGAAGTCGCGCAAGAATGTCGGCATCGTCACCGTTCGCACCACGGGCTTCAACCAGGACGGAACCGAGGTCATCAGTTTCCGCCGCACGGCCATGGTCTACCGGCGTGGCCACGCACCGCACATCGTTCGACTGAAAGGGGATTAGGGGAGCCATGGATTTCGAGCTGTCCGGCCAGCAAGCCGCGTTCCGCGACCTCATGCGCGATTTCGCGCGACGAAGCATCGCCCCGGTCGCGCGTGAATGGGAGCTGAGCGATCGCTATCCCACCGAGATCGTCGACGAGATGAAGCAGATGGGCCTCTTCGGCATGCTGGTCCCTGAGGAGTACGGGGGCATCGGCATCGACGCCGTGTCCTATGCCGTCGTCTTCGAGGAGATCTCCAAAGCGTGGATGGGAGTCGCCGGCATCCTGGGTTCCCATTCGCTGGCGACCCGGCTACTGACCAAGGACGGCACCGAGGAGCAGCGTCGCCGCTGGCTGCCCGACCTGGCCACCGGCAAGCGCCGGTCGGGAATCGCGCTCACCGAGCCCGGCGCGGGCAGTGATCTCCAGGGCATCGCCACAGTCGCCCGACGCGACGGGGACCATTACGTCGTCAACGGCAGCAAGACGTGGATCACCAACGCCCGCCACGCCGATCCCCTTCCTGTTCTGGTCAAGACCGACCCCGACGCCCAGCCGCGACATAAAGGAATGACGATTCTGATGATCGAGCAGGGGACTCCGGGCTTCAGCGTCGGCAAGGACCTGGACAAGCTGGGCTACAAGGGTCCGGAATCATCGGAAGTCTTCCTCAACGACTGCCTGGTGCCGGCCGCCAACGTATTGGGCGAGCAGGAGGGCCTGGGCCTTCAACAAGCGCTGTCTGCGCTCGAGTTCGGCCGGGTCAACATCGCCGGTCGGGCGGTGGGCGTGGCCCAGGCCTGCCTCGACCACGCCCTCGCCTACGCCCGGGATCGCCACGCATTCGGTCGCCCGATCGCGGAATTCCAGGCCATCCAGCTCAAGCTGGCTGACATGGCCACCGAGGTGCAGGCGGCCCGCCTGCTGACCTGGTGGGCGGCCTCGGCCCTCGACTCAGGGAGGCGTGCCGACCTGGAGACGGGCATGGCCAAGCTCTACAGCTCGGAGATCTGCATCAAGGCCTCGCTCGAGGCCATGCGCATCCACGGCGGCTATGGCTACTCGACCGAGTACGACATCGAGCGCTTCTACCGCGACGCGCCACTCATGGCGATCGGCGAGGGCACGAACGACATCCTGCGCACGGTCATCGCACGCCAACTCGTCCGAGGGTCAGGTCTCTGAGCGGCGAGTAGCTGGAGAGCGCGCCGTCTAGGCGTGCGTCTTGAGCTCTTTCGACACGCTGCTGATCGCGGCATCGAGGACCTCGACCAGCCGGTCGATCTGCTTCGTGCTGATGACGAAAGGCGGAGAGGTCGCTATGACGTCGCCTCCGAGCGGGCGAAAGATGACGCCGCCCTCCAACGCCGCCAGCCAGACCCGGCGCGCCACGCCCACAGACGGGTCGAACAGCTGCTTCGACTCCCGGTCGCGGACGAACTCGACACCGCCCAACAGGCCAATTCCGCGCACGTCGCCGACGATCTCGTGCGAGCGCAGCTCCTGCAATCGGCGCTGCAGGTACGCCCCATTTTCGGCAACACGCTCGACCAGCCGCTCCTCTTCGATGATCTGCAGGTTTCGCAGGCCGACGGCACAGGCGGTGGGGTGGCCGCTGTAGGTGAACCCGTGGGCGAAGGGTCCCTTGACCGATTTCAACGTGTCGTGGACTGCATGGGTCAACATGACGCCCGAGAGCGGCAGGTACCCGCTGGTCACGCCCTTTGCGAAGATCATCAGGTCCGGGTTGACGTTCCAGTTCTCCATCCCGAACCACCGGCCTGTGCGTCCGAACCCTGTGATCACCTCGTCCGCGATCAACAACAATCCATATTTGTCGCAGAGCGCCCGGAGCAGCGGAAAGTAGTCGTCGGGCGGCACAATCACGCCACCTGCGCCCTGCACCGGTTCTGCGATCACCGCCGCCACGGTCTGTGGCCCCGCATCCAGCACGACCTGTTCCAGCGCCCGGACGTAGCCCGCGCCGGCCGAGCCCTCCCCCGAATATCGATAAGGGTCGGGCGCCGGGGCATGAAGGAAGCCTGGCGCCAGGGGCTCGAAGCCCTTCCAGAAGTTGGCCATCCCCGTCGCGCTGGTCGCACCGTAGGTGAGGCCGTGGTAGTCGCGAATCCGCGAGACGATGTTGATGCGACCGGGCTCGCCGCGGAGCTTCCAGTACAGCCGGGCAATCTTGTACGCGGTGTCGTTCGCCTCGGCTCCGCCTGATGCGAAGTACGTCACCTCGAGGTCACCCGGCGCCAGTTCTGCCAGCTTGGTCGCGAGCTCGATGGCCGGCGCGGTGCCAAAGCCGCCGTACGCGGAGCTGAAAGCGAGCTTCTTCATCTGTGAGGCAGCCGCGTCGGCGAGCACGCTTCGCCCGTAACCGACGTTCACATTCCAGAGCGAGGCCATGCC
The DNA here is from genome assembly GCA_035535675.1 of Candidatus Limnocylindria bacterium. Lineage (GTDB taxonomy): Bacteria > Chloroflexota > Dormibacteria > Dormibacterales > Dormibacteraceae > Palsa-872. Next base: position 3,906 of record DATLPO010000109.1, on the reverse strand, counting down.
GTCGATGTACTCGCGACCGTGGACGTCGGTCAGGGTCGCGCCGCGGCCGCCCGCGAAGATCATCTGGGGGACGGTGCCGGCGGGCGCATCCAGGTCGCCCTGGGGGTGGAGCCAGTGGGTCCGGTCGAGCTCGTACAGGCGGCTCGCCTCGCTGTTCTCCAACGCCTCGAATTCCATCAGCTTAGGATAGCCGCGCTGTGACCAAAGACCGGAAGACGACTCGCCAGGGCCCGCCGAAATACGGTCCCGCCGACTCGAAGGTCACGCCACGTTTCTCCGGCGTCCGAACCTATGCGCGGCTTCCGCACGTGGTCGACATAAATCAGGACGTCGACGTTGCGATCATCGGTGTCCCGTTCGACACCGGAGGCACCTATCGCGTGGGGGCTCGTTTTGGCCCAGAGCACATCCGGAGCGCCTCAGCGCTGATGCGTCCGTATCACTACGCCGGCCATGTGGCCGTCTTCGAGCAACTATCGGTGGTCGATTACGGTGACCTGCCGGTGGTTCCGGGCTACATCGAGGAATCGCAGCGCCGGATCACCAAAGCCCTCCTGGAGGTGCTGCATGCCGGAGTCATTCCGATCGACCTCGGAGGGGACCATTCGATCGCCCTGCCGGAGCTGCGGGCGTTCGCTGAGGTGTATGGAAAGGTTGCGCTGATTCAGCTCGACTCCCACAGCGACACCAACTCGGCGTATTTCGACCTCCCTCACACGCATGGCACTCCTATTTATCACGCGGTCAAGGAAGGGCTGATCGACACGTCGCACTCGATCCAGGTGGGCCTGCGCGGCCCCATTTATTCAGAACGCGAATATGAGATCCCTCGTGAGATGGGGTTGGATGTGGTCACCGCCATCGACGCGCACGAGCTGGGAATGGCCGCGGTCGCCGATCGGATTGCGGCGCGAGTCGGCAACAGCAAGGTGTTTCTGTCATTTGACATCGACTTCATCGATCCTGCCTATGCACCGGCGACGGGGACTCCCGAGATCGGTGGTTTCACCACGTGGGAGGCGCAATCGATTCTCCGGCGCCTGGGTGGCATCAACTACGTCGGCTTCGACGTGGTCGAGGTCATCCCTGAGTACGACGTAGCCGAAAACACGTCCTTCGTCGCCGCCAACGTCGTGTACGAGTTCCTTGCGCTGCTCGCCAGGAATCGGCGAGACGGTCTGGCGAAAGCTTGAGCGGCCGCCTCGCCGGCAAGGTCGCCGTCATCACAGGCGGGACGAGCGGCATCGGAGAGACAACCGTTCGGCTGTTTGTCAGCGAAGGCGCCCGCGTGGTCATCGTCGCTCGCCGCGCCGGACCTGGCGACGACCTGGTGGCCGAGCTCGGATCGGATACCACGCGATTCCTGTCCGGGGACGTGGGGAGCGAAGCAACCGCGATAGCGGCGATCAACCTGGCGGAGAGCTGGGGTGGGGTGGACGTCCTGGTCAACAACGCCGCGATCGATTGGGTGAGCCCCATCCTCGAGACATCGGAAGCGGACGTCCGGCGCGTTCTGGACACCAACTTCATCGGGGCATTTCTGATGCAGCGTGAGGCTGCCCGCAGAATGCTCGAGCGCAGTCGCGGATCCATCATCAATCTGACGTCACGCAACGCCTCGGTCGGCGTGCCGACCATGGGTCTCTACGCCTCAGCAAAAGGTGCACTTCTCTCGTTGACGAGGGCAGCCGCCATTGAGTGGGCTGACCAGGGCGTGCGTGTCAATGCTGTGGCGCCGGGACTCACGGCCACCCCGCTCGTGCGCACTTGGATCAACGAACAGCACGATCCTGTTGCGTTCGAGAAAGCCGTGGCAGCCGCGATTCCTCAGGGCCGGATGGCCCAACCCATCGACATCGCCAACGCAATCTTGTTTCTGGCAAGCGACGAGTCTCAACACATAACCGGCATCACGCTTGCAGTCGATGGTGGTTACACGGCGGCGTGACCGACCTCAAGTTCAGGATCGAGTCGCGGGACGCCTCCCAGCCAGTCGTGTCAGTGCCCATCTCAGGCGTCTACAACTTCGGATATGCCGGGCGGAACCAGGAGTCGGTGCGCGCGCACGTTCGTGAGCTGCAGGACCGAGGTGTCCCAGCACCGGCAATCGTTCCCGCCCTGTATCCGCTGGGCGCCGGCGGAGCGACCACAGAGAACCTGATATCGGTTTTTGGGGATCAGACCTTCGGCGAGGTGGAGTTTGCGTTGATCAACTCATCCGCGGGGTGGCTGGTCACCGTCGCGTCGGATCACACGGATGCTTTGGTCGAGACCGTGAGCGTATCCCGCGCCAAGCGCACCTGTCCGGATGTCGTGGGGGACCGGGCCTGGCGACTGGCGGACGTCGCAGACCACTTCGATGAGCTGGAGCTTGTCTCAGAGTGTGCCTCAGCCGGCGGCGGCACGACCGTCGAGGTCCAGCGAGGTTTTTGCGGAGCCCTGCTGTCGCCGGCAACGCTGCAGGAAATATGGACGCTGCGCCTTGGACGTACGCCTCCCGAGGGCACGCTGATCCTGTCCGGGACGATCGGCGGGGAACTTCCGATCGGCATGCAGCGGTGGCAGATGCGCCTACACGATCCGATTCGTGGCGCTGATCTCCGCCTGGCATATCAGGTCGAGAGCCTTCCCGAAGAGCTTGGCTAAGCGCCCCGACCAGGGCATCACTCTCCGGTGGTCGGTGCGGACCTCCGCGCAGACCAGAGAATTGGCGCCGAGAGCAACAGCAGCACGGGCATGACCCAGACGGCGGTCCCATACCCGTAGGCCGCGGCGGTCAAGCCCACCATGATCCCGCCGGCCCCGGCGCCGACGTCTGTAGCGCTGTTCCACAGCGCGCTGGTCACCGCCGAGTCAGAGCGGCTCCCGCGTTCGACCATGGCAAGGTAGGACCCCGTCTGAATCGTTCCGTATCCGATCCCGTAAGCGATCGCGGCAATCAATACCGCGATCGGATTGCTGTGAAGAGCAAGGGCCACCAGGCCGATGGCGGTGATCCCGACGCCCCCGGCCAGGAGTCGATGGCTCGGGTGGTGATCGCCGATCACGCCAGACAGCCATCGACTGGCTGCTCGCGCGGCTCCGGTGGCGGCCAGGAACACAGCAGGCGACCCAAGGCCCGTCGGGGCCAGCGCCACCGGCGCATACGTGATGACGCCGCCGAATGTGCAGCTGACCAGGGCGAAGCCGCCGAACAGCGCCATCAGCCCAGGACGGCGGGCCCCCCCGAGAATGTTGGTCGCGAACACGGGCGCGGCGGCCGAGCGCTCAGGCAGCCGCAGCGCAAGCAGAGCAGAGCCCAAGCCGCCGAGGAAAGCGATGACGGCGGCCACACCGCCGTGACCGGTGGCGAGCAAGGTGACGCCAACCGAAGGAAACACGATGCTTGTGAGTCCCGTCGCCAAGCCGAAATATCCGATCGACCGACCGCGGCGGTTCGACGGCGCCAGCTCGGCGAGCAGGGCGATGCAGACGACGATCGCGGCGCCGGTGCCGAAGCCTCGGATGGCCGCAGCAGTCAGCATCAGGCCCGCCGGCGCACCGGGAAGCAGGTAAACGAGGCTGGGCACCGCGACAAGCAGAGTTCCGCCGATGAGCAGGCGCTTCGGAGACCAGAAGGTCAGCAGCCATGGCGTCATCAGCTCGCCGATGGCCGTGCCCACGAAAAGGGCGGCCGTGCCGGCGCCGGCTGCGCCGTGCGGCCCGCCGCGTTCGAGCAGCACGGGCACGACGGGGAGCAGCGTGTGGAAGCTGCTCGAAAAACAGGCGACTGCGGCCAGCAGGACGAGAGTGGGACCGCCAAGAACGCGTGTGGTCGGAGCCGCCGGCGAGGGCGCGATCACTGAGGCGTAACGGCGAACGATGAGGTCTTCGAGCTTGACCGGCATTTGCCGATCACGTTATGGG
>DATLPO010000108.1:0-12768 GCA_035535675.1 Candidatus Limnocylindria bacterium | reverse complement strand
TCCAGCGAGATTGCGTCGCGCAGCTTCTCGAAGAAGCCCTTGGAGACCTTTTCCGGCTTGCCGGTGAGCCCTCCCACCTTCCTCAGCAGGGCTTTCTGCTCGGGGTTGAGATCCTTGGGGACGACGATCTGGACCACCACGTACTGGTCACCACGACGCCCTCCGCGGACATCGGGCATGCCCCTGCCCGCCATCCTGAACGACTGCCCGTTCTGGGTGCCCCCGGGGATGGCAATCTCGACGGGCCCTTCCAGAGTCGGTATCTCGATACGGTCGCCAAGCGCCGCCTGGACGATGTTCACCCTCAGCTCGTAGATGACATCCTGGTCGCGTCTGGCCAGCTGTGCGTGACCCTTGACCCGAATCACCACATAGAGATCGCCGGACGGGCCTCCTCGAATGCCCGCCTCGCCCTCCCCGCTCAGCCTGATCTGAGACCCGGTGTCTACGCCGGCGGGGATCCTGACTCCGAGACGGCGCGTCATCTCGATCCGCCCTTGACCCCTGCACTGCACGCAGGGATTCCTGAGCAGCCGGCCCGCGCCGCCGCAAGTCGGGCAGGTCGCGGCCGTCACCACCGATCCGAAGATCGATTGCGCGGTGCGCCGGATCTGGCCGGAGCCTCGGCATCCGGGGCAGGTCTCCTCCCCGCTGCCCGGCTCGGCGCCGTTTCCCGAACAGCGTTCGCAGGTGGTGAGGCGTGGCACGTCGACCTGCTTTTCGACCCCGAGGAATGCCTCCTCGAACGTGATTGTCATGTCGTAACGAAGGTCGTCCCCGCGATTGGAGCGCTGGCGGCGCGACCGACCCCCTCCCCCGCCAAAGAACGTGTCGAAAATGTCGGCGAACGGCATGTCGGAGAAGTCGATCGCCGGTCCGCCCGACTCCACCGCCGCATGGCCGAACATGTCGTAAGTTCGGCGGCGTCCCGGGTCGGAGAGGACGGTGTATGCCTCGCTCGCCTCCTTGAACCGCGCCGCGGCCACCGCGTCGTTGGGGTAGCGATCCGGGTGCGAGTCCATCGCGATCTTGCGGAACGCGCGTTTGAGATCGTCCTGACTGGCGTGGCGGCCTACGCCCAGTACCTCGTAGTAGTCGCGCTTGATCGCCACGGGCTAGGACACTACGGCAATGAGACTACGAGTCGGAGCGAGAGCCGCCCGCTGCGGGAAGAGCAGGCGGCCGCGCGACCTTGACCAGAGCCGGCCTGACCACACGATCGCGGACGCGATAGCCGGGGCGAAGCACCTCGACCACTGTGTCCTCGGGATGCTCAGACGACTCCTCGTGGCCGATCGCCTCATGGACCTTGGGATCAAAGGGCTTGCCGACCGCTTCGATCGCCTCCAGCCCATGGGCGCGCAAAGCGTCTTCCAGCTTGCGCACGCTGAGCTCGACGCCTTTCACCCACGCTTCGTCAATACCTTCGGGCTTGTGGTCGAGCGCTTTGTGAAGATCGTCAAGCCCCGGCAGGAGTCGCGAGATGAGCTCGGCCGAAGCGTGCTGGATCGTCTCGACCTGCTCTTGGCGTGAGCGTTTCTTGTAGTTGTCGAAGTCGGCGGCGAGGCGGAGGTGGCGATCCTTGGCCTCAGCTGCAGCCGCTTCGAGCTCGGCGATCTTGGACTCGAGCGCAGTCACCGGCCGCTCGGGCGCCGGTTCCGCGTGTGGGTCGTGCGGATGTTTACGCGTCGTCATCAGTTTCTAGATACCTCGCTCGGCGGTCGTCTCAAACCCCAAGCTCGGCCATTCGCTCGCTGGCGCCGATCGCCACCGCTTGCAGCCTGGCGACTGTCTGGCTGTAAGCCATGCGCGTCGGCCCGATCACGCCAAGCACGCCTTTGAGGCGGTTCGAGGGCCCATACGTCGTGAGCACGACAGCGCAACCCTGGAGCTGACTCGATGCGTTTTCGGATCCAATGACGATTTGCATGTCGGAATCACCGATGAGCTCGCGCAGCAGAACCGTCAGATAGCGGGTCTCCTCGAGGACCTCGAGAACCTGGTGCAGGCGGGAAGATTCGGCGAACTCCGGCTGTCGTAGAAGGTTCCGCACTCCGTCGTGGACGACCAGGCTTTCCGACCCTTTCTCGTACTGGTCAAGCGCGTCCACGATCCGCCCCAACAGCTCCTTGTTCAGGCCCAGGGCAGCATCGTCATAGGTCCTGCGTACCTCGTCGCTGGCCTTGCCGCCGAGAGTCGCGTTCAGCCGGGATGCGAGCTCGCTCAACTCCGGCTGTGTCGCGGGGTCGGTGACCTTGAGCACCTGCTGCCGCAGCAAGTTGCCCTCGAGCAGCAGGATCAGGAGAACTTCATTCGGCTCCAAAGAGACGAGGTCGACGTGCTTGACGCGTGCCTGCGTTCCGTGCGGAGCGCTGGCCACCGACGCGTTCTGCGTGACCGACGCAAGGGTCATCGCGACCTTCTCGACCATCCCCTGCACATCGGCGGGCGCTTGCCGCAGCTCCTCACGGATCACGCGGGAGACGCTTTCCGGCACCGCCTCCACATCCATCAGAAAGTCGACGAAGTAGCGATAGCCCGAGTCGGTCGGAACGCGACCGGCCGAAGTGTGAGGCTGCGCCAGGTAGCCGAGATCGGCCAGCTCGGCCAGCTCGCTTCGGATCGTGGCCGAGGACAGGTTCACGAAATAGCGGCTCTGGAGCGCTTGCGAGCCCACGGGCACCGCGCTCGTGGTGAACTCCTTCACCACCGCGCGCAGGATCGATTGTTTTCTGTTCTCCATCTCGTATCAGCACTCTGCCCGGCAGAGTGCTAACTAGAGTACGACCAGCGCGATCTGGTTGTGCAGGTCCATCCCCCGCCGCGTGGGAACGACCCTGCCGTTGCGGCGTTCGATCAGGCCTGCTCCGAGGAGGTTCTCGAGCTCGCTGTCGAAACCCTCGGGCGGCGCCATCCCCTCGGCCGTGCGCAGCCCCAACATGAGGGCCTCGCCCCTTGCCTTTCGCGCCGGCAAGTCTTCCCCATCGGCGACAGGCTGCTGCGCTGCGATGTACTCGCGCGGCCGAGCGACATTCCACCAGCGTCGCGATATGGATCCGTCGGTGGCATAGGAGTGCGCGCCGGCGCCCGCGCCGTAAACGGGCCTGCATCGCCAATACGCGTGGTTGTGCCGCGACTCGTAGCCGGGCCTCGCCCAGTTGGAGACCTCGTACCGGCTGAAGCCCGCAGACTCGAGCTCGGCGCACGCTGCATCGAGCTGGTCCCACTGGAGGTCGGCATCCACCTCGGGCACGCGACCCTCGGCACGCCGTCGCCACAGCAACGTGCCTTCCTCGAAAGTCAGGCAGTAAGTGGAGATGTGGTCGGGCCCGAGCGCGATTCCGCGCCGCAGGGTCTCCAGCCACGAGGCTCGGCTCTGAAACGGGACTGCATAGATAAGGTCGATGCTCACGTTTGACATGCCGGCGGCACGAGCGAGGCCGAACGCGCGGGTGGCCTGGGCCGCGTCAGTCTTTCGCTCGAGGACTGCCAGGGCGCGTGGTTCGAATCCCTGGACGCCAAGGCTCAGCCGGTTCACGCCTCCGTCGAGCCAGGCCTGCAGCTTCGCTTCGTCGGTGCTGGCTGGATTCGCTTCGAGCGTCACCTCGGCGCCGGGCGCTACGTCGAAGGTCGCGCGCACGAAGCGCAGAAGCCTTGCGATCAGGTCGGCTGGCAGCAGGCTCGGCGTGCCGCCGCCGAAGTAGATGGTCTCCAGCCGGCCGAACGGCTGCTGGTCTCGCGCTGTTGACAGCTCGCGCTCGAGCGCATCGACGTAGTCAGGCATGAGCCTGTCCATCCCCGCGTAGGCGTTGAAGTCGCAATAGCCACATTTGTGCTTGCAGAACGGAATGTGCAAGTAGAGGTGCTGGAAGGGGAGCAACGTCAGACGCCCTTGATCACATAGCGCTGGCCGCGCGCCGCTTCGAGCTCGCGGCGCAACAGGGCAACGGCCTGGCGTTCGTTGGGAACAAGCTCCTTGATCCGCGCCCCCATCCGATCTTCGATTCTCGCAATCTGCCTGCCGATCTGGTCCACGTTGGCCTGGCGGCCGCGGTAGCGCTCGCGCTTGCGCCACAGGCGCGCGTGCTCGTCGCGCAGGTCGGCCACCGACTTGCGGACGCGACAATCCAGACAAAGCTGGTCGCGGGCCTCGGAGCTGGGCACCTGCTTTCCGCAGTCCTTGCAGAAGATAAGGACGGAGCTCATTCCCCTGTGGCCTTCAAGTCGGCCACCTCGGCCCGGCTGAGCTCGAGGAGGCGGTCGGGCGAGATCTCAAAAACCGAGTCCGGCCGCCCCGCCGCCGCCCACACCACGCCGTGGCTGAGCAGGTCCCGATCCATGAACACGGGAACCTCTGTGGCGTGCCCGAACGGGGGAACTCCGCCGATGGCGTAGCCGGTGGCATCCCGCGCGACCCCAGCGTCGGCTTTGGTCACCGGCGCTCCCGCCACTGCCGCCAGCTTGCCTTCGTCCAAGCGGTTGGCACCGCTCACCAACGCGACCACGGGCCTGCCGGCTGCGACGAATACGAGCGACTTCACTATCTGGCCCACCTCGCAGCCGATCGCTTGCGCGGCATCCTGTGCAGTGCGGGTTCCAGCCGGAAACTGTTTGACTCCGAAGGAGATCCCGAAGTCGGACAGCCATGACTCAAAGCGGTTCATTTCGGCGCGTCCCGAAACCACCGCCACTGCTTGGTCAGGCCTTCGCGCAGTGAGACCCTCGGCTCCCATCCGAGCCTTTCGCGAGCCAGGGTGATCGATGCGCCCGTATGGCGCGGATCGCCAGGAGTGGCCGCCATGTTATGCCTGCGGATCTTTCCTTCGCTGGTCTCTTCGAGGATCGCCAGCACCTGGTTCACCGAGACGCGGCTCCCGCCGCCGAGGTTGAAGACCTGGCCGACGACGTCGGCGGTAGAGGCTTTGATCGTGCCGTCGACAGCGTCCGAGATGTAGGTGAGGTCGCGCGTCTGCTCGCCATCACCGAACACTTCGATGCTCTCGCCGGCCACGATCGCCTGCATGAATCGGTAAAAGGCCATGTCAGGTCGCTGGCGAGGTCCGTAGACGGTGAAATACCGCACTGAGACCACGGGGATCCCGTAGTTGCGCGTGTACAGATGGGTCAGATGCTCGGCCGCCAGCTTCGTGACTCCAAACGGAGACAAGGGATGCGGCAGGGCCGACTCCTTGGTCGGAAACATCTCAGCGTCGCCGTACACAGACGAGCTCCCGGCGAAGACGAGGCGCTTGATGGGAACTCCTTTCAGAGCCTCGAGCAGGCGCTGGGTCGCTATCACGTTGTCGCGGACGTAGCGGTCGAACTGATTCCCCCAGCTGGTGCTTACGCCGTCAAGGCCCGCAAGGTGATAGACCACGCCTGCTCCCTCAACCAGTGACGCAAGGTCGGCGTCCACCAGGTCAAGCTCCTCGAGGCGGAAATTGTCGTGGCTCCTTGCCGCCTCCAGGTTCAGCTCCTTCCTGCTCCGCTCGTAGAAGTCGGTGAAGCTGTCGATCCCGACCACCTCGTGGCCCGCTGCCAGCAACCGCTCGCTCAGGTGTGAACCGATGAAGCCTGCGGCCCCTGTCACTACGACCTTCAAATGCGCAGTCCTAAGCTCCGAGGCTCAGCATCCAGACCGAGGTCACGCGCAACATTGGCGCCTCGCACGCGCGCGAAGCAGACTCAGTTTCTCCAGTCGATCTGCAGATGAGCATTGCAGCGCTTGTGCCGGCGGCAAAGGGGAACATGTACCACCCGTGCGTTTGGTCGAAGAAGCCTGGCTCGTCGACCGGCGTCGTCCCACGAAGACCGGCGACCCAATCCTTGGCGTTCTGCGCCGTCAGGAACTTGAAGACCGTGGCGCGAACCTCCATGTGAGTGTCGCTGTTGAGCGCATAGTCGCCGAAGACAGCGTCGCTTACTCCCGAACCCCGCAGCGTTTGTGCGATCGCGTCGATCGACGTCGCGTCGAGCATCACCATTGCAGACTCAACTGAGATCTTGGTCGTCCCGAGCAGAGTGATGTCGAGATTAGCCGGGGGCAGGACTGCCGACTCGGCAGTCGAAAGAGGAGTGGTAGGGAGCTTGCCAGAGATCACGTCCTTCAGCCGGGCGATGACCTTGGTCGCAATCTTGCCGAGCTGTGCGACCTTGGGAAAACCGTCCTTCAGGTCCAGGCCGATCAGGGCCACGACCTGGCCAACGCGGACGATCGTGACTGTTTGGTAGGGAGCAGCTCCCGACGTTTGCGACCCGTAGTAGATCGCCTGGTCCCCGACCTTCGGCCCTGAGACTGCCGAAGAGCCCAGTGCCGTTTGCACGCTGCTCATGTGACTTTTGGCAACTGACGTGTCGTTCCACAGCTCGTAGTCGACTGAGAACATCTCTGCGCTGCCGACGTGCACGTAGGCCTGGGTGACTGAGAACTTCTGATTAAAGGGCATTGTTGCCACGTCAAGTGGTCGCACCCCGAACGATGGTGGACCCGCCCACCAGTTCTCGTCGCCGAGGAGCGCCCTTACATCGGAGATGGGGGGCATCGCCGTGAAGAGTTCGGGAGGCTGCGGGTTGGAGGAGCTGGTCGAGGACGCCCTCGTGCAGGCACCTGCAACGAGAGCAACCACCGCCACAGCGGCCAGAATGGCCTTAGTCAAGTTTCAGCACCGCCATGAACGCCTCTTGCGGGATCTCGATCGAACCCACCCGCTTCATCCTTCGCTTGCCTTCCTTTTGTTTCTCGAGCAACTTGCGCTTCCTGGTGATGTCACCGCCGTAGCACTTGGCAAGCACATCCTTGCGCATGGCAGGGATCGTCTCGCGCGCGACCACCTTGCCGCCGATGGCGGCTTGAAGCGGGACGATGAACATCTGGCGAGGGATGATGGTTTTCAGCTTCTCGACAAGTTTCCGTCCCTGGGTCTGCGCCTTGCTGCGATGCACGATCAGGGACAGTGCGTCCACTGGCTCGGCTGCCACAAGCACGTCAAGCTTGACGAGTTCTCCCTCTCGGAAGCCGACCATCTCGTAGTCCATCGAAGCGTACCCCTTGGACCGCGATTTGAGCTGGTCGTAGAAGTCATGAATGATCTCCCCGAGGGGCATCTCGTACTCGATGACGACGCGGTCACCCGGCCGGTGCTCGAGATGTTTGTAGACGCCACGCCGCTCCTGGCACAGCTCCATCATCGGGCCCACATATGCGGTGGGAACGATGATCGAGAGTTTCACGAAAGGCTCGGCGATCGACTCGATCGCGGTGGGATCAGGCATGAGGGCTGGGTTGTCGACCTCGATGACACCGCCGCGCTTGAGCGTGACCTGGTACTCGACAGTCGGCGCCGTCGTGATGAGGTCGAGCTCAAACTCGCGCTCGAGGCGTTCCTGAACTATCTCGAGGTGCAGAAGCCCAAGGAATCCGCAGCGGAAACCGAAACCGAGGGCGGCGGAGTTCTCTGGCTCGAACGAGAGAGCCCCATCGTTGAGCTGCAGCTTTTCCAATGCCTCCTTGAGGTCGCCGAACCGATCGGAGTCGGTCGGAAAGAGACCCGCGAAGACCATCGGCTTGACCTGGCGGTAGCCGGGGAGTGGAGAGGCAGCACCGTCGTCGGCAGTCGTGATGGTGTCGCCGACTCGTGCGTCGGTGACGTTCTTGATCGCTGCCGTGACATAGCCGACCTCGCCCGCGGTCAGCTTCTCCGCAGGCCGGGGCCCAGGCGCAAACCAGCCGACCTCGTCCACCTCGTGGACCTTGCCCGTGTTCATCATCCTGATCCTGGTGCGCGGGATGATCTCGCCATCGACGACGCGGACGTATGTAATGACGCCTCGATACGTGTCGTAGTGCGAATCGAAGATCAGAGCGCGCAGCGGCGCTGCAGGGTCACCGCGAGGAGGCGGTACCCTCGCGATCACCGCCTCGAGGATGTCCTGGGTTCCGATCCCTTGCTTCGCGGAAGCGAATATCACCTGCTCGCGAGGGATTCCTGTGACATCGGAGATCTCCTCCGCCACCATCTCAGGCTGCGCTGCATCGAGGTCGATCTTGTTCACCACGGGCACCAGGGTGAGGCCGGCCTCGACAGCCTGGTACAGGTTGGCCAGCGTCTGGGCTTCGATGCCCTGTGCGGCGTCGACGACGAGGATGGCTCCTTCGCAAGCGGCCAACGACCGCGAGACCTCATAAGCGAAATCGACATGCCCTGGCGTATCGATGAGGTTCAGCTCGTACGTTTGCCCATCGCGCGCCGGATAGGTCATCCGCACTGCCTGCAGCTTGATGGTGATCCCGCGCTCTCGCTCCAGGTCCATGGTGTCGAGCACCTGGTCTTGCATGTCGCGCTGGCTTATCGAGTTGGTGAACTCGAGGAGCCGATCGGCAAGCGTGGACTTGCCGTGATCTATGTGGGCGATGATGCAGAAGTTCCGCACTCGCGCCTGGCTGACGGTTGACACGCAATGAATCGTAGGGTCAGCAGCCGTGCGACCATTGGTGCTTGACCATGGCGCTGATCATCGGCGTGCTGCTCGCATTGGCCGGGATCGCCCTTCTATTAAATGTGGGAGGCGCCGGCGACCTGGTGATACGCCGGGTTACATCGAGGTCGCTTGGCGGGCTCGCTCCCGGCTATGCAGCTTCGCCAGACGGCTTCAAGATTTACGCCACGCTCATCCTCGCCATCGGTGTGGCGGTGGCGGGACTCGGCATGGCGGATTGGTCGGCTGTCCTCGGTGTTGGCGTGATGGTGCTGGGCATCGCCGCTTTCGCAGTGGCGTCGGTGATCGCCATCGCCGGCGAGGTGAGAACCTACCGGGCTCTGAAGCGCTAGAGCACCCGACTAGACAACTGCGGCCGGCGCGCGCACCATTGGGATGCTTGCCGCTTCGCCAAACAAGGGCTTGGCGGCGTGGTCGCCCGGTAGCCATGGAGGAGAATGCATATGGCCACCACTGCGCAGCACGCCAACGTTCAACAGGCACGCCGCGGATACGAAGCCTTTCGCACGGGGGACATGGCCACAGTCAGCGAGCTCCTCGCCGACGATGTGGCCTGGCACGTCGGTGGCAACAATCCACTGACGGGTGACTACAAAGGCAAGGACGCCGTATTCGGGTTCTTTGGCAAGCTGATGGAGCTGACCGGCGGTACCTTCAAGCTCGAAGTGCACGACATCCTGGCCAACGACGAGCACACGATCATCCTTGTGCATGAGACTGCCGCGCGAAACAGCAAGAAGTGGGACAGCAAGGCGGTGCACATCACGCATCCAGACTCAGAGGGACGGATTAAGGAGTTCTGGGCCTTCCAGGAAAACTCAACCGCCGCTGACGAGTTCTTCGGCTAGCAATCGGTCGAGCGGCCGTCAGCAAGGTCTGGCGGCCGCTCCGTCAAACGGCGATTCGTGCCGGTTCGTCCAGCCGCTGGTGCGCGCCCAGGCTGACGGGTCGAGCAAGAGCTGCCGAGCAGATCATCGAGGCCATCTGAGCGGCGTCCGCCGCCCCTGCCGAGTTGGCGCCGGACCGCAAGAGACGAACTGCGCGTTCCAATCCTGAGCCGCTGCGCAGGACGCCGGCAGCCGAGTCCAACAGGCGGCGTACGTCCACGAGGCTCATCTCCCCGCGACGCCAGACATTGGCGCTAGCACCTGCTGACCCGACGATCGGACAGGTGCCAACCGCTGCCGCCGCGGCGCGGCGCCCGAAGGCGGCAGCCTCGAGCAGCGAGTTGCTCGCCAGCCGGTTGGCGCCATGCACGCCTGTCCTGGCGCACTCGCCGGCGGCGAAAAGGCCAGCGATCGACGCGCGTCCATCGAGATCCGTCGCCACGCCACCCATCGTGTAGTGGGCGGCAGGCGTGATCGGCACCGGTTTGCGGAGCGGGTCGATTCCCGCGTGGCGGCAGTTGCGCATGAAGTTAGGGAAACTCAGCCGAAGCAGCTCAGGATTCATGTGCATCGCTGAGATGAACGCCGGACCGCGATGCCTGGCGAGTGCCAGGGCGACCTGGTCGCGCGGCAGCAACTCATCAATGAACCGCTCGCCTGCGGCGTCGACCAGATATGCTCCGGCGCCGCGCAGGGCTTCTGTGATCAGAAATGGATGCTCCCCCGCGAAGACAGTCGGGTGAAACTGAACGAATTCGAGGTCCGCGACACGCGCTCCGGCGCGAGCGGCTTCAAGGATGCCCTTGCCGTTGCTGAGCCGGCTGTTGGTGGTGCGCTCGTAAAGGCCTGCATACCCGCCAGTGGCGAGGATCGTGGCGCTCGCGTAAACAGTCAGGTCGCCCGAGAACACTGCGCCCTCACAAACACCATCTCCAAGCAAGGCATGGAGTTTTGCGCTGAATCGTGTGATGCGCGCCTCGCGCTCGATTGCTGCGTGCACGAAAGTCATCAGGGTGTGGCCGCTCTGGTCGCCGCCGAGATGAAGGACGCGGGGCAGCGAGTGCGCCGCCTCACGTGCGGCGCCTCCATCGAAGCGAACGCCAAGCGACTCCAACCAGCGCACTGTCTCCGGCCCGGCTGACGTCAACATCGCCACCGCATCCGGGTCGCACAGGCCGGCGCCCGCCGCGAGAGTGTCAAGCGCGTGGAGCCGGGGCGAGTCCTCGGGCAGGACTGCGGCCGCGATGCCACCCTGGGCCCGCTCGGAGGACGCGGGACCGGCGGACACGAGCGCAACTCGGGCGCCAAGCCGCGCGGCTTCTAGCGCCGCTGCTGAGCCGGCAAGCCCGTCCCCGATGACCAATACGTCGATGGCGACTCGACCACGAGAATCGGGGTCCCCGCGAAATCGCAGATTTCGTGGGGTGATCACAGCTCCACCATGCGCTGGATAGCGCCCCGTGCACGGTCGGCGACGTCTTCAGGAACTGTGACCTCGAACACGTCGTCGCGGAGAGAGGTCAGCAGCTTCTCGAGCGTGATCTTCTTCATGTAGCGGCAGATGGCACGCTCGCTGGCGGCATAGAACCGACCCTGGGGCGCTTCCTTGGCCAGCCGGTGCATGATGCCGAGCTCGGTTGCGACAACGAAGCTTCGCGTCGGGTGTTGCTGAGCGTGCTTCACCATGCCTTCGGTGCTGAGGATGTGGGTGCGGTCGGCGTCGATATCGCCACTCGCTTTGAAATACATGCACTGGCTCGCACATCCGCATTCGGGGTGCACCAGCAGATCGGCGTCGCCGTGCTCAGCGCGGGCGCGGTCGATGTCCGCCGGCCTGATCCCTGCGTGCACGTGGCACTCGCCAGGCCAGACGTGCATCTTGCGTCCGGTGACCTTCTCGAGGTAAGTGCCAAGGAACATGTCTGGCAGGAAGAGGATCTCCCTGTCTTCGGGGATCGCGCGGATCACGCGCTCCGCGTTGCCTGACGTGCAGCAGTAATCGCTCAGCGCCTTCACCTCGGCCGTCGTGTTGACGTAGGAGACGACTATCGCGTCCGGATACTCGGCCTTCCAGGCGGCAAGCTGCTCGGCATTGATGGTCGCGGCCAGCGAGCATCCAGCCGCGAGGTCCGGGATCAGCACGCGCTTTTTCGGGCTGAGGATCACCGCGGTCTCGGCCATGAAGTGGACCCCGCAAAACACGATCAAGTCGGAGGGGGTCGCGGCCGCCTGGCGCGAAAGACCCAGCGAGTCGCCGACGTAATCGGCAACGTCCTGGACCTCGGGCACCTGGTAGTTGTGCGCCAGGATGACAGCGTTTCGCTTGCGAGCAAGCTCGCGTATCTCTTCGCTCATCCCTGCGATGTCGCGAGGCACGTCACGCCGCGCGTACTCGGCGGCGTCGGCCTCCAATGAAATCTGTTCTATCGCCATGTTCTTGTCACCTCCACGCTCAGATCGAGCGCCGGCGCTGAATGAGTCAGCGCCCCGACCGAGATCCGGTCCACCCCCGCCTTGGCGGCTGCCACCGCTCCTTCCAACGTCATTCCACCCGATGCTTCCAACTTCGCGCGGCCCGCGGTGATTTCAACCGCTCGACGCATGAGCTCAATCGGCATGTTGTCAAGCAGCACGATCTCTGCCCCGCTGTCGAGGGCCTTGGAGAGCTGCTCGAGTGTCTCGACCTCTACCTCGACAGGCATCGCAGTCTTACGTGCGCGCCTCACCGCCTCGGTTACGCCGCCGGCAGCGGCGACATGGTTGTCCTTGATGAGGATCGCGTCCCACAGGCCGTCGCGGTGGTTGTGGCCCCCGCCCGAGCGCACAGCTGCACGCTCGAGGAAACGCAGTCCCGGCGTTGTCTTACGGGTGTCGAGCAGCGTCACTTTGGGGAAGGGCGCAAGTGCATCGGCATACTTGCGCGTCAACGTGGCGATGCCTGACATGCGCTGGAGAAAGTTGAGCGCGGTCCGCTCGCCGATCAGGATCACCCTCAAGGGCCCCGTCACCTTGGCCACCTCATCCCCAGCCTCGACGCGAGTGCCATCGGGAACCAGCGTCACGTAATCGCAGCGGGGCCGAATCATGTCGAAGACTCGCGCGGCCGCGTCGCTACCGCTCAACACACCAGGTTTGCGCGCGACGACCACCGCTTCGCCCATGAGGTCGGCGTCGATTACCGACTCCGTTGTGACGTCCACGTTCCGCTCGCCAAGATCCTCGGCGAGAGCTACGGCAACCACTCGGTCCAGGTCTGTCCGCTGCGCGGTGCGGTCAGGCTTCGATGAAACCATCGGGCTCCTCGCGCAGGCCGAAAGCCTGCTGGGTAAAGCGGAATAGGTATGCCTTCTTGCCGCGGACGCTGCGCTCCTTGCCCGTCGGCTCG
>DATLPO010000107.1:0-11166 GCA_035535675.1 Candidatus Limnocylindria bacterium | reverse complement strand
GGCGGACACCGCAATCACCTACGTCAACATGGTTCGGTCCGGCCAGGCCAGCGACCAGCTCATCTACGGGCAGGTCGGATTCATGGGCGTCTCCGTTCGCGACCTCAGCCCAAGCGTCGCGACGCAGCTCGGTCTCGACGTGTCGGCGGGCGCTCTTGTGGTCAGCGTGCAGGGCAACTCCCCGGCGGAGTCGGCCGGCATCACCGAGAACTCGGTGATCATCAAGGTCGGCGACGACAAGATCACGTCGAGCAACACGCTCGGCACTGCCATCCGCTCCCACAAGCCGGGCGAGAAAGTCTCGGTCACGTGGGTCGACAAAAGCGGCTCGCACACCGCGGCGGTCACTCTCAGCGGAGTCAATCCGTAACCCCCGTCACAAAAGCCCGGGGTGCGGTGCTTAGTCAGGGATGATCAGCGCCCAACCCGCACTCCGGGCAATCGCCCTCTCCAAGTCGTACGGGAAGCGTTTGGCGGTCGATCATCTCGACCTGCAGGTCGATCGCGGGGAGCTGTTCGGCTTCCTGGGCCCCAACGGGGCGGGCAAGACCACAACCATCCGGATGGCGTTGGGCCTTGTCGCCCCGACCAACGGATCGGTCGAGGTTCTCGGCGTCGAAGTCCGGAAAAACCGCGCCAAGGTGCTCCCGCGCGTCGGCGCCCTGGTCGAGAACCCTGCCCTGTACGGCTATCTTTCGGGCCGCAACAACCTGAGGGCGTTTGGCGATCTCCTTGGCGGTGTGGGGGAGAAGCGCATCGACGAGGTGCTCGAGATCGTCTCTTTGAATGGACGCGACAAGGACAAGGTCAAGACCTACTCGATGGGTATGAAGCAGCGGCTCGGCCTGGCGGTCGCGCTGCTCAACGATCCTGACCTTCTCATCCTGGATGAGCCGGCCAACGGGTTGGACCCAGCAGGCATCGTCGAGATGCGCGACCTGCTGCGCGGCCTTGCCGCCGACGGCAAGACGGTCTTCATCTCAAGCCACGTACTCAGCGAGGTGCAGCAGATCTGCACCCGGGTGGCGATCATCAACCATGGCAAGCTCATTCGCCTCGCGCCGGTGGCCGAGCTGTTGGATGCGCCGGGTGAGTTCGCGATCCAGGTCGACGCGCCCGATGCCCTCGTAGGGGCGCTGCGGCTTCAGCCGTGGGGCCAGGAGGCCCGCGTCGAAGAGGGGCTTGTCATCACGCGCGCGCCGGAGGGTCGAGGGCGGAACCTCATCGCGTTCCTGGTCCAGAACGGGCACAACCCCGACTCCGTCAGCGAGCGCCAGCGCGATCTCGAGGACATTTTCTTGAGCCTCACGGGAGATGGGAAGTGAGGGGGCCGAGCTTCTTCGGCATCCTCAGGGGCGAGGCGATCAAGCTGCGCCGTCAGCTCAGCTTCTGGCTCCTGCTCGCGGGTGGCTTTGTGTTGCTGGCAATCACGGTGGTCGGCATCAGCACCGCCGAGGGATTCGCCGAAACAGCCAAGAACGATCCCGCCGCCTACGCCCACCAGATGCTGGACCTGTACGGGACCATCTTCCAGATCGGGTCGGGCATCCTGCTGCTGTTGATCGGCTCGCGGCTGATCGCGATGGAGTACTCGTCGGGCACGATCCGCATTGCCTACGCGCGCGGCGTCGGCAGGCTGAAGCTGCTGCTGGGCAAGGTCGTCTTCCTGGCCATCCTCGGGATTCTGCTGCTTGCGGGTTACGTGCTGGTCGCGGGTGGGATCGTGGTCGCCATCTATGCCAATGCGTCAGGTGGCTTCGCTGGGCTCGACAAGCTCCCCAGTGGCGTCTGGGGGGACGTCGAGTACTGGCTCATGGTCCAGGGCATCAGCATGGGGATCGCCATCCTGCTGGCTGCGGCGGCGGCCGGACTCGGCCGCGGGCTCGCCTTCGCCATGGCTGCGTCGCTTGCCTTCTTCCCGATCGACAACTTCCTGGTCGGGATCCTCGCCCTGACCGCCCGAGCGACCAAACACGATTCGCCCTGGACCAACATCACCGAGTACCTGCTAGGGCCCAACCTCAACGTGGTTCTGAACCTGATCGAGCCTGCCCCCACCGGCATTCAGGTCTTTGCCCCGCCACTGAATCAGGTCGACGGCAGGCATGCGCTGATCGTGATTGGGGTCTGGGCGGTAGTCTTCGCAGCGATTGCGATTTTCCGGGCCGTGCGGCCCGACGTGCTGGAGTAGGAGCCGAACCTACCTCGTGCGGCGGCGGCGGGCGCGGAGGCTCTTGATCTTGCGAGCCTCTGACGGCGGCACGTAGTGCGCACGGCGACGCATTTCGCGCACGAGCCCCTGCTCCTGCACCTTGCGGCGGAAGTCCCGAAGGGCCTGCTCGAACTCCCCGGGATCCTTGACTACGATTCGCACAGCCCGGTAAGGATACCGGTTAGAGGTAAGGGGTTGCTTCTGCAAACGTGCGAAGTTGGACGTCCCCTCCGGCCCTTCGGGCCACCTCCCCGCTTTGCGGGGAGGATATTTTGTCAGCCTCGCTATAATCGACTTGTTCGGTGACTACGGCGGAGGGGAGACACCCGTTCCCATTCCGAACACGGTAGTTAAGCCCTCCAGCGCCGATGGTACTGTCGGGGTAACCCGGTGGGAGAGTAGGTCGTTGCCGAGCGTTCTTTAAGTCCCGCAGCCCGCAAGGGCGGCGGGACTTATTTGTTTTATTCCTGGAGGCTCTCCGCGTGGAGGGTGGGTAACAGGACGTAGCACCTGATGCTCAGGAGTGTCAGCAGTCCCAGCAGCGAGGCGAGGACGTCGGCCACGATCTGGCCGACCCCGCCGTGGAACAGCACTATGAGCACGGCCTCCGCGATGCAGGCCGCGGCTAGGATCGGCACGAAAATCCTGTCGTGCACCGCCATGAAGAACTGGATCAGCAGGTTGTCCAGCGACAGCGCCAGGCCGATCACGCCCACCGCGAGCACGTAAGGCGTGGCGTCGCGGAAACCGGGCCCGAACAAGATCCCAACCACGAGGCCCGGCGCCACCGCGAAGACGAACAGCGCCCCCGCGCCCAGGGCGGTGAGGATGCCAGCAGACTGGATGAGGATCCTCCCCGGATGCTCCTCCTTCGCGACAGCCTCCACGACCCGAGGGAACAGCACCTGGCTCACGCTCAGCGTCAGGAAAAACATGATCGTCCCGATCTTGTTGAGCCCGCCGTAGATCCCACCCAGGTGGCCGTTCAAATAGTGCTCGGCGAGGATGACGTCCTGGTTGTAGAGGATCTGGATCCCGATGATCCCCACCGCTGCGGTGAGCGAGAAGCCTGCCATCACGCGCAGCTGGACTCGCGTTCCGGTGCGCCCGAAGTGGTCTCTGAGCGAGAACAGGCCCAGCGCGAAGCAGAACGCCAGCCCGGTGAATACGGCAGCCATCGCTCCCGACACCGCATAGCCGCCGATGAGCAGGAAGAACACCACAGTCGTGCGCACGATCAGCTCAAGGCCGAGGTTGACGGCCAGAGAGGTGAACCGCTGAAGCCCCTGCAGGATCCCGCGAGGTATCGCCACCTGCCAGATCAGCGCGATCGAGAAACCGAGGATCAAGACGGGCAGCCCAGACCCAAGATGCTCGAACTCCGCCACAGGCCGAGCGAGAAGCGTGGTCACCAGCACGAGGACGAGGCCAGGGATGGCAACCAGCCGCATGGTTCGCGCCAGCAGCGTGCGAACGCCGGCCTCGCCTCGGGCGACCAGCGTCGCCGTGTAGCGCGCCAGCACGACGACGAGGATCAGCGCAGGGGCCGTGCCGACCGAGTAGATCGCGATGAGGAACGCGACCTGGCCGTAAGTCGCCGGCCCGAGCACCCGCCCGGCGATCGCGTGGTAGACAAAACCGCCGATTCCGGCGACCAGGCCGCCGATGAAAAGCGTCAGGTTTTGCCGGACCAACCGGCTCTCGCGGATCTGGGCCAAGCGCTGGCCGAGACCCAGACGCGCGCCGGTCTCCACAGTCCCCGGCATTCTAGCCGACGCGTTCACCGCCCTCCGACGGCGATAATTCGTGTCCGATGCCCGAACAGACGAAGCCCCTGGTCTCAGCACTTGTCGTCAACCACAACGAGAAGGACCTCCTTCTCCAGTGCCTGCGGGCGTTCTTCTCAACCACCGACATACCGGTGGAAGCAGTGGTCGTCGACAACGCCTCGACCGACGGCTCGGGCGCTGCGATCACCTCCGAGTTTCCAAAGGCGACGGTGCTGCTCGAGAAGAAGAACCTTGGGTACGGCCGGGCGGCCAACATCGGCCTGGAGCGGGTCAAGGGCCGGTTCGTCCTCTTGCTCAATCCTGACGTGACTGTCGACCTGCTGACTGTCGGCCGGCTTTACGACTTCCTGCTCACCCGGCCCGATGCCGGGGCCGTTGGCCCTCGGGTGCTGATGCCAGACGGGAAGCGGGACCCTGACGCCCGCCGGGCCTTTCCGGTCCCCAGCACCCTCTTCTATCGCACGGTCGGGCTGAACAGGCTTTTTCCAAGGAGCCCTCGCTTCGGGCGCCACAACATGGGCCACATCAACGAGTCCGACGTCCACGAGATGGACGCAGGCACCAAGGACTGCCTGATGCTGCGAATGGCGGCCATCGACAGGATCGGGTTCTTCGATCCGCGCTACTTCATGTTCGGTGAGGACGTAGATCTGTGCTACCGGCTGAAGCTCGGGGGCTGGAAGGTGTTCTACCTGCCAACCGCGAAAGCCACTCACCACAAGCACCCCGCGACCGGCAAGGCTCAGCGCAAGGCGAACTACGAGCGCCACCGCTCGATGTGGACGTTCCATTTCAAGCACCATGCCGAAGGCGTTTCGGCCTTCGGCAACGGCCTGGTTTGGGCTCAGATCTGGGGTCGCTGGGTGGCGGCGTCGGTGCGGAACTCGGTGATCAAGAACGATCGTAAGTCCTCGTAGGATTCGGGGCGGATGTACCACCAGATAGCGCGCAACAAGCGAAACAGCCTGATCGTGATCGTGCTGTTCATCATCTTCTGGCTGCTGGCCGGGTTCGTGATTGGAGAGCTCGGCGGCGGGGACATTTCCTATGCGGTGGTCGGCGCGATCGCGCTCGGCATCCTTGGCGTCCTCGCTGCGCTCTACTCCTATTACTTCGGCTCAGCCACGGTGCTGGCGGCGGCCGGCGCCCACGAGGCGGACAGGGGTCAGTACCTGCAGCTCTACAACATCGTCGAGACGCTCTCGATCGGCAACGGTTTGCCGGTGCCCAAGGTGTACGTGATCGATGACCCGAGCCCCAACGCTTTTGCCACCGGCCGCGACCCGCAGCACGCTGCGGTGACGGTGACGACAGGACTGCTCCAGATGATGAATCGTGAGGAGCTGGAGGGTGTGCTCGCCCACGAGACGAGCCACGTCAAGAACTTCGATGTCAGGCTGCTGCTCGTCGTCACCACCATGATCGGCCTCGCGGGGCTGATCGCCAGCTTCATCTGGAACGGCGCGTTTCGGATCAGGAGCAGGGATTCGCGGGCGATGCTCATCGTTCTGTTGGTCGGCGTCGTTTTCACTCTCATCGCAGTCATCATTGGACCGCTGATGCAGATGGCCCTTTCACGACAGCGTGAGTCGCTCGCCGACGCGAGCGCAGTGGAGCTGACGCGGAACCCGGCCGGACTGCTCAGTGCTTTGAAGAAGATCGCGGCGGGCGATCAGCCGATGAAGAACTTCAATCACGCGGTCGCTGCCATGTGCATCGACAACCCGAAGGAGCATCACGGAAGCTTCTTCAACCACCTGTTCGACACTCACCCGCCGATCCAGGAGAGAATCGCCGCTCTCGAACGTATGCTCAACGTCGTCCAGACATAAAGGGCGGTGGAGGACACGTATCCCCCACCGCTGAACCCCGATTCGATGTTCGACTAACCGTCGTTGTGCAGTGCGTCCATGTAGACGCCTTGGCCGCTCGTGCTCGCCCACTCGGTGGCGCCCTCGATTGAAGTGCCTTCCATCCACTCGTTGAAGGTCGTGACCAGCTGCCATGGTTCGTGGCTGTTGACCATGTTGGTGATGTCTTGCGCCCAGCGCGCCGGATCGCGGGCCAACCGCGGCGCGCTCTCGTTGTACTTGTTGAAGCCGGGCGATATCGAGAAGCTGAAGCCGGACTGGTGATCTTCCGCCACCGCCGGACCGTACTGGTGCCAGCTGTCAGGCTGACCGGCGCACGTCGTGTAGCCGCTGAAGACCTGCAGATTGAGGTAGAAGCCGTTGTTCACGGAGGACCAGGTCGCGACGTTGGCGCATGACGCAACGGCGCGACTGTAGATGAAGAGCACCGGCTTTCCGTTGACGTGCAGGAAGTTGGGGTCGGACGCGTAGTGGCCGGCGATATAACTCAGGTCAGAAGCGGCCTGAGTGGAGCTGAGGGCAGGCTCGTAGTAAAGCGTCCAGCAGAAGGACGTGCCGTGAGCAGCAGCCAACAGTCCGCTGATGCGTGCATCAGTCTTGCTGGCCTGTCCCCACCAGGTTGCAATCCCTGCCTGGATGTGACCGTACTGCATCGAGGCGATTTGATCTCTGACGACCTGGGAGCCGGCGTCGAGGTTGTAAAAGCCGGCCAAGGGGTTGTATCGCGTGGCCGGGTAGAGGCCGCTCTGGGTCCAGTTCTCTGGATACCAGCCGTAGTAGAAGGTCGCCCGGATTGGCGTTGCCAGGTTGCACGAACCGGCCTGTGGCGCCGGGGGCGTGGGGCCTGGGCTCGGACTCGGCGTAGGGCACGTACTTAGCGATGACACAGACGACATCAATGACGCTGACGACGGCGTCGGAGATGGGCCTGGATGGTGCTTATGGCCTTTGCCATTTGGTGTTGGCGACGGGTTGGGGCTTGGTGAGGGAGAGGGACTTGGAGAAGGGGATGGGCTTGGCGACGCGGATGGGCTTGGAGAAGGGGACGGGCTTGGAGAAGGGGACGGGCTTGGAGAAGGGCTCGGAGATGGGCACGGTGATGGAGATGGGCTCGGCGAGGGCGAGGGCGTGGGCGACGGCGATGTAGTTGGAGAAGGCGATGGGCTCGGAGATGGTGACGGAGATGGAGAAGGCGACGGCGCCGGTGCCGTCCCGAATACATCGGTGATCGGTGTGGCCGAAGCAGCGCCTGCAAGGGGCGTCAGCCCGTAGAAGTCCTCGATAGTTCGCAGCACGTTGTAATGCGTAATGTGCTCGGAGTACTGGCCCGGCGTTACTCCCTGGCCGGCGAAGACGGTGACGATGTGGTTTCCATTACTACCGCCGTCCTCATCCCACGTCAGGATCGCCAGCGAATTGTGAGTCTTGGCCCACTGAACGTACGGGTCCCAGTGAGCTTGTAGCCACACGTCTCCTGTCGCGATCGCGCAGTCGTGCGTGTCGTTGCAAAGATTAGGCACGACGAGGGACACGGTTGGCAAGGTCGTGAAGTCGGAAGGCCACGCGGCATATGTTTTGTTGTGAGCTGCATCGGCAGTTGCTGTCCAGTCCGGCAGCGGATTGTGCTTGCGCGCGTAGTTGCCACCATTGGCACTCCCGGTGCAGCCTGTGAAACCTTCACTGGGCATCGACTCGTTGTAGCCGGCAACAGAAAGGCCGGCAGTCAACAGCTGTGTGCCCAACGACCCGGTGGTAAATGTGTGAGGACAGCTGTCGTCGGTTACGCCCTGGTTGGACCCGCTCCACAGCTCGTGGTAGTTGGGCTCGCTGGGGTGGCCGACCGCAAACGATTGCGTGAACGAAGCGTTCTGCTGGGCAAGGGAATTGACATATGGCGAGGACGAACTCCCGATGATCTGTTCGTACGCGTGGTTCTCCATGATCGCGATCACGACATGATCGGGTCGCGGCGTGGAAGCGGAAGTTGGGACTGCCACCCATAAGAGGCTTAACAGCAAGGCAACTACGCCTCCTGGGATCAGCCTCTTGGACCAAATACGAATTGCAGCGGACCGTCGTGCCATGTGGCATTCACCTCGGGCAAGAATCCGATGAGAGCTCGCACCTACTTGGAAGTCAGCCAACTTCCGGATGCGCTGCTGTCTACGGCTGAGATTCCGAACAAGCGGTGTGACTTGTGACAAGCCTTTTCACGCCGCTGTCAGTCAGATAAAACGGATGGAGAGCAGAAACCTTGCAACGGCGCCGATGTGCGCACGTCGTTTCGATCGTGCATCGCGAGGCTGCGTGCGACCTCACACAAACTCCATAATCGACCGATGAGATTTCGTACCAAGATCCTGGCCGCCGGTAAGACTGCCGCGGGGATAGAGGTTCCGGCCAAAGTGGTCCAGGGCCTCAGCTCGTCCAAGGTGCCGCTGGTCAAGGTCACGATCAATGGCTACACGTACCGCAGCGCTGTGGCGGTGATGGGTGGAAAGTTCATGATCGGCGTGAGCAATGACAATCGGAAGGCGGCCGGCGTGGCGGCGGGGGAGACCGTTGACGTCGACCTCGAGCTCGATACCGAGCCGCGAGAGTTGGCGGTGCCCGACGACTTCGCAAAGGCGCTCGGCAAGGATGCCAAGGCGAAGAAGGCGTTTGAGGGTTTGTCCAACAGCAGGAAGCAGCGGTTGGTGCTTCCCGTCGCAAATGGCAAGACACCCGAAACCCGGCAGAGGAACATCGACAAGGCAATGAAAGAGCTCCGAGGCTAAGACCTAGACTCGCGCCCCCTCCGGCGCTTCGCGCCACCTCCCCGCGGAGCGGGGAGGATATTGAGCCCTATATTTCGCGCGTGCCGCTGCTCGCGAAGTTCCTCCACGTTCGCCGGACCGAGCTGGCGCGCACGCTCCAGGTTGCGGCCTTCGCGATGATCATCGGCTGGGGAGCGTACACAGCCTTCAGCGGCGCGCAGGCCATCTTCCTCAACAAGGCGGGGCCTGAGGCTTATCCGCTGTTCTTCATCATCCTGGCGCTGGCTGTATGGCCGCTCGTCGCCTTCCAGGGCGCTCTCACCCACAGGCTGGGTGTGGGCCGTGCCTTTCGCGTGATCCTCGCCCTCAACGGCCTGGCGGCTCTTTCGATTTTCATCACCTACCTGTTCAACGAGAGCGCGAACGTTTCGTTCGCTGCCTACATCGTTTACTCGGTCGGCTTCGAGCTGGTGATGATGCAGTTCTGGGGCTTCGTCAGCCAACACTTCAACCTGCTCGAGGGCAAGCGCATCTTCCCCGTGATCGCGGCGGGCGCGAGCATCGGCTACATCCTGTCCGGCTTTACGACGACGCTCATCGCGCTCGTTGCGACCGAGCCCCTTCTCCTGGTGTGGGCTTTCGCTGCGGCCGTGGCGATCGTGATGTCGATCCGCCTGGAGCGCACGCTCTACCGTCCGGCATTCGATGACGACGCTGATGAGATGCTCGCGCACGAGCACATCGTCCGCCGGCGGCAGAGCGCCATCGAGGTCGTCAAGGCCGCGGTCCAGTACCTGACCAGCAGCCCACTGGTGCTCTCGCTGGTCCTTCTCGCACTCGTGCTTCAGGTGGCGAGTCGCGTCGGCGACTACCTCGTCGCGCTCATCTTCGTCAACGCGACCCATCACAATCTTCAGGCGCTCACGATTCTCATCGGCAACGCGTGGCTGGCCAGCTACGTGGTGCAGCTGGTCGTCAGCCTGTTCGTGGCGCCTTGGGTTCTCGAAAAGCTGGGTGTCAAGAACGCGATCCTCGCGCTTCCGATCTTCACGCTGATCGGATTCGCGGCAGTGGCGGCGAGCCCGGTGCTTGCCACCTCGCTCTTCCTTTTCATTGTGCGCAACGGCCTGCAGACCGGCCTCGACGACCCGGCCGAGAGCGTGCTTGGCAGCGCCGTTCCGGCGCAGGTGTCCCCGAAGCTGAAGTTCCTTCTCGACAATCTCGTGCTGCCGGGCGCTGCAGTGATCAGCGGCGTGATCCTGCTGGTCGTCCAGCGCACCATCGCAGCGAGCGAAGAGGTCCTCGCGATCATCGGGATCGTCGTGGCGATGCTTTTCATCGCCGCCGCTTTTCGCGTGCGCAGCCTATATATGAGCGCCATCTACACGCGTCTTCGCACCCACGCGATGACGCTCAGCGATTTTCAGCGAGCGGTCGGTCGGCCGAGCCAATCGGAGATCGAGGAGCTGCAGGGCTTCGTGAGGCAGGGCGACGACAAGGTGCGGCAGTTTGCGGCCGCCGCGCTCGGCAGGCTGGCGCCCGAGACGTTCGCCTCCATGCTGCCCGAGCTGCTGGCGTCGGACGACAGGCGTGTCCGCCGGCTCGGCTTCCAGATGGCGCCGCCGGATCTCGTCCCAGTTGAGCAGCTCGAGGGGGCTGTGAATGACCCGGATGGGTGGGTGGTCGCGTCGGCGGCTGTGGCGGGTGCCGGGCGGCGGCCTCCATGGGGTCGCGCCAAGGAGCTCCTCGATCGACTCTGGAGCTCGAAGGACGACGACAATCGTGCGGCGGCGGTGTGGGCCGCCTCATTCCAGGCTGATTACGAGAAAGTGGTGGCGGGGCTGCAGGACAAGGTGCCGCGCATCCGCCAGGAGGCGATCCGCAGCTTTGCGAAGCTCAAGGCCGAGGTCCCGCTTGCATCAGGCCCGATGATCGGCTGCATGACCGATCCGGACATCGCGGTCCGGCGCGAAGCACTTGAGCAGGCGGTGCGGTGGGCGCCTCCGGAGGAGCACAGCCGCGACTACGCGGAGGCGCTGATTGACGGCCTGACGAGCGCCGACCACGAGGTGCGGACGCTGGCAGCCGAGGCCATGGCCGCCCAGGCGCCCGCAGCGCTGGAGCGCGCACTTCCGCTGCTTGCCTTTCGCGGCGATGCGGCCGCAGCGACTGTGGAGGCGCTCGTGCGCAGCGGCCGGCCCGACATGGTCAAGGAGGCGAGGGCTCACCTGGAGCACCTGATTGGTGAGGGATTGCGGATGGCAAGGGTCTCGTCACGAGTTGCGGCGGGCCCGGAACACCGAACCGACGATCGCTACCTGTTCCTGCAGATAACTGTTGACGACTACGCCCTGCACGCTGCCAATTCGGGCCTTGCGGCGATGCGTGCTCTGCATGGCAAGCGGGGGTTCGCGACAGTCGAGCGCGGGATTCGGTCCGCGGGGCCGGTGGCGCGGGTCGAGGGCCTGGAGACCTTGTTAAACTTCGGCCCGGCCTGGCTTGCCGGGCCGCTGGCGCAGCTCCTTGACCCTGAGGCT